>CAZCVU010000001.1:0-27740 GCA_964501745.1 uncultured Flavobacteriales bacterium
AACCGTGAGGCGCTCAAACTCGCCGATCAGGACGAAGGTCGTGACGACGCGGCGATGCGAATGACCTTCGGCGTCTACTTTTACGGCACCGACGAGCAAGACGGCGACGGTGAGGCTGGCGATGATTCGGACTGACATCGCGTCGACACCGAAGTGGCGCCGGCTGTCGCATTTGGCGGTGTTGATCTGCGCCGCCGTCCTGGCCGCTTGCGCGCCACTCGAAGACGCTTTTCGAGCTGCCCGGCAGACCGTTGCCGATCGCGGTATCGGCGGCACGGGTATCTCGGACGACGACCGGGGAATTGGTGGCACTGGCATCATCGGCACCATCACCGCGTTCGGCAGCGTCATCGTCAATGGACTGGAAGTGGCGTTCAACGCAACGACGCCGTTGTCCTATGACGCGACGCCGGGCACCGCGGATAGTCTGAGCGTTGGGCAGGTCGTTGCCATCGAGGCCGAGACAGTCTCTGGTCAGTTGGTCGCCCAGTCGATCGCTGTCCAGTCCGCCGTCGCCGGTCCCATAGCGAGTCTCTCGCCCGGCGAAAGCTCGCTTGTTGTTCTGGGGCAAACGGTTGCGCTGGGGCCAAACGTGCTGATCGATGGAGATCCACTACAAATGTCGGACCTCGCCGTCGGCCAATGGCTGACCGTGAGCGGCCTTCGCAGGCCGGATGGCCGGATCATCGCGTCGCTTGTCGAACGGCGCCCCGCCGAAGGCATCGCCAGTCTTCGCGGATCTGTAACGGCGAGGACGTCAGCCGGATTTATGATCGGCGGTCAAACCGTCGTTGTCGCCAATGGAGATAATTCGCCTGAGCTTGGACGTTCGGTCTTCGTCGCCGGCCGCCTAGTTCAAACGGGACTCCTCGCCGAAACCATCGAAGTGAGACCAAGCGTACCGTTCGACGGCCGGATGACACGACTGTCGCTCGAGGGATATGTGAGCGCTTCACGCGATGGGCTCGTCGTAGACGGAGTCGTCATCACGCTCGACGCCGACGCAGCGACGTTGACGGCGGGATCGCGCGTCACAATAGACGCGCATTTCGGCGCCAGTGGCAGGCTGGAGGTAGAGGAGATTCATCGCGTTGAACCGGCGTCAGGCGATGCTGGCGGCGACGCTTCCGGCGTGCCGCCCGACCGTGGGCCGTCCAATATGCGCCGCTGACCGTCCTTGATCCGATTGCGCCATCCGGCTGTGCATGGCGCGGCCTGACGTACTGAGACTTCGACGTCCCACATCGACCAATCCGACTGCTATTCTGTCATTCCTTCGGACTAACGGTAATCCCGGTTTGTCGACCTCAATCAGAGCCGCCTAGTGAAAACATCCATTTCCAACATCCTGTCCAGTCACCCGAGCCATCTGCGCGGCATCACCCTTGGCGTCATCGCCACTTTTACCTTTGCCGTTGAAACTGCCGTAGTGAGACATCTGTCGCAGGAATTGCATCCCTTCGAGATTGCGTTCTTCACTGCCCTCAGCCAATCGATCGTATTGTTGCCGTGGATCCTTCGTCGCAAACTGGCGGCGCTGCGCACGAAGAAGCTGCATCTGCAGACGCTTCGTATCGTGCTCAGCACGATCGCGGTGCTGGCCTTGTTCTATGCGCTTCGCGAGACGCCGCTCGCCAAAGTCACGGCGCTCAGTTTCACGATGCCGATCTTTACAGCACTGCTCGCCGCACGGTTCCTAGGCGAAGCCGTGAGGATCAGGCAATGGGCGGCCATTCTGTTCGGTTTTGCGGGCGCCATGGTCGTCCTGCGTCCCGGCTTCGCGGTGGTCGACGCGGGATCGTTGACCGTTATTCTGTCGGCTTTCTTCTTCGCTTTGACGATCCTCGTCATTAAGGTCCTGACCCGCACCGATTCCGTCGTCACGATTACAATCTACGGGGCCGTCATGCGGGTGCCGTTTTCCCTGCTGCCTGCACTCTTCTTTTGGACAGCACCGAGCCTCGAACATCTGGCATGGTTTGCCGTAATCGGCGCGCTGGAAGCTGCAGCGACGTTCAGTTTTACGCAGGCCCTGAAAGATACCGATACCGGCGTCATCGTGTCGTTGACCTACCTGCAACTGATCTGGGCCGCGGCCCTCGGGTATGTGTTCTTTGCCGAAGTGCCGGGTCTCTTTACCTGGTTGGGGGCGGCGATGATTGTCGGCGCGACGACCTATATCGCCGTCAGGGATCGCAGCCCCGACACCTCGTCCGATGAGTCGGCTTGAGCCCCGCGAACCAAATTATCCCCGCATCGAGCGAATAATCGGCAAGCTGCAAATTCAGCTCGCTTCAATAGAGTCTTCGGCCTTCGATCAAGCTCGATGGCGAACGATATCCATCGCCGGGCACAACCCAAATGATCCTGCCCGGCCCATCCGAGTAGATATCGTAGCAATCCCAGCCGAACGCGCCCCATTTCGAACAGTATTGGCCCGCCGCTGCGTCGGCGCGCCAGCGGCCGGTCGTTGGCTAGCTATCCTGCGCCACGTAGATCGTCGTGCCGTCGGCTGCGAAGTACGACCGATACGGCGTCCCGCGCCAGTTCCCCTCGACGGTATTGCCCGTTAACGCCAGCCGGATTTCATCCGCCGTAAGTTTGCGTTCGGCCGCGTCCAGCGCAACGCCACCCAGCATCAGTATGCCGACGAGCGCCGGAATGGCACTCCGTATTCTCATCCTTCGCCACGCACGGGTTCGCATGGTCGCCATCATTGCCGCTAGCGGCCAATCATGGCAACCTCGCCGGCGTGCCAGCGGCAAGCCTCGGCGCTTAAGAAACGCTTAGCCGTAGGCGAAGACCAGCGCCGACAGTCAACATCGAAACCCTGCGAGAGACAGATGCCAAGAACACTGATTAAGAACGGGTACGTGATTTCGATGGACGAACAGTTCGGCGAAATCGTTGGCGGCGACGTTCTCGTCGAGGACGACCGGATCGTCGAGGTCGGGCGCGGCCTGCAGGCCGCTGATGCCGAGACGATCGATGCCAGTGACATGATCGTCATGCCGGGCTTCGTGAATGCGCATCTCCATACATGGCAAACTGGGATTCGCGGGACCTCCGGCGATCTGACGATCATGGGCTACATAGGCCGCATCATCGCCCAATGTGCGCCTCTCTACACACCTGAAGATATGCGAGTTGCAAACTTGGTTGGTGCGTTGAACCAAATCAACGCGGGCACCACGACGCTTTTCGACTGGTGTCATAACAACCGTACGCCCGAGCATACCGACGCGGCAATTGACGGACTGTTTGAGTCCGGAATCCGCGCCGTGTTCGGACATGGCACGCCAAAGCCCGAGCCCAAAGACGGTGAGGTTATCGACACCGAATTGACGCAACCCCGGGCAGAGGTTGAGCGGCTTCGCAGCGGGCGTTTTGCCTCGGACGACGGTCTTGTCACCTTGGCGCTGGTGATACCGGGGCCGGATTTTACGACCTACGAGGTCACCCGGTACGACATCGAACTGGCCCGTGAATTCGGCTTGGTGACAAGTGCCCATATCTGGGGCTCACCGATGCGCGTTACCAAAGACGGTATCTACCGGCTCGCCGAAGACAAGCTACTGGGCCCGGACTTCAACCTCGTGCACGGCTGTTTCCTCAGTGACGAGGAACTGAAGATCCTGGTCGACGCCGGCGTATCGGTGACGGTCACCGCCGAAGTGGAAATGCAATCGAGCGGTGGCGACCCGCTTACTGGTCGGCTACTCAGCTTAAAGGCGTTGCCTTCGATTGGCGCCGACGTGGAAACAATGGTGAGCGGCGACATGTTCAATGTCATGCGCATTGGCCTCGACCACCAACGCTCACTCGATAGTCAACAGGCGCGGCGCGACGGCAAAGGGTCTGAAACCTACGCGATCAATGGGAGTGATGCGCTCGAATGGGCGACCGTCGGCGGCGCAAGAGCGCTTATGCTGGAAGATCGGATTGGAACGCTAACGCCAGGCAAACAGGCGGATATCGTCCTGATCCGCGCGACCGATATTAACCTCGTACCGGTCAAATACCCGGTCGAATCGGTCGTCTTTCACGCCAACGCATCGAATGTAGACACGGTCTTGATTGCCGGTACGGCAGTAAAGCGGCATGGAGAGCTAACCATTCCGGACCTCAGCGGCAAGCTGCAAGCCCTCACGCAATCCAGTCAGCACATTCTCGAGACGGCCGGCATCCACTAGGACGTAGGCCGGCGAACGGCGCTCCTGTGACGGCGAAAAATGTGGCAAAGGTTAGGCCGCCACCGAGCGTCGGCGGCGGCCTAGATGCAATTACTCGACGATTGCGAGATTTTCAGCAGCGGACTTGCCGTTCTGCCCGGGCACGAGATCATAGGAGACCTTCTGCCCTTCGCGCAGCGTGCTCTCACCGGCGCGTTCGACAGCCGAAATATGTACGAAGGCATCCTTCGAACCGTCTTCCGGCTGGATAAAGCCATACCCTTTGACGGGGTCAAACCATTTCACTGTTCCAGTAGCCATAGCCACTCCTTTAGCAAAGGATCGGGTGTCGTGCGAGATGCCCGACCCGATCAAAAAACGTCCACAATGTCAGGAGGTAACTCGGCCAGCCGATGAAACGGCCTTCGTAGTAGACAACGACAAGTGTGTAACGTGCCGCCTAGATATAGACGCCCCACCACGCAAGTCAAGGTGATTGAAACCGGCGTTTGTGCCCGCGCAACGTGCCGCGTGCAATGTGCTGCCAAACAGCATCTCGGCGGAGTCTACCAGCGATCCCCCGGCCCGCGTCAGGTTGCCGGTTTCTCCAAATGCGCCTGCGCCCGCGGTACGAGGAATAGCCCGACATAACGCAACGTTTCATCGCTGCTTGCGAGGCAGGCTGCCTTGACGGCAATGACCGTCTTGCCGGCCACTGTCTCGCGCCAAAACCAGTTATTCAGATCCGTGCTCGAAGCATGTCCGGGTTGTGCCGTCGCCGCCTCGATGCAGAAAGCCCTGAGGTCGTCGCAAGCCAGTTTCAAGACCTCCACCCGGTCCATATCTTCGCGCGGGCTAGGTGCTGGATCGTCGCCCAGAAATGAACTCACGAACGGTACAATCTGATCGATTTCGAGACCGCTGATCCCGACCGCTGTCCGCTTGCGCTCCCTAAGCCCAAGGTCGTACCAAGTCGCCAGCTGCGCCACTTCGGCTTCAAGCGCCGTCGCAAGGTCGTCTCCGGTGTCGGCAATCTCGTCCGGTGGCGCGAGGTTGATGGGACAGGCCCAGCCGGTGATATCCTCTGCCTCCGGCGCATCGTCCGGAAAGTCGGTGTGGACCGGCCCGCTGTCGGCTTCGAGAAGCTCGAGACAGGAGATCAAAACGCGTTTCTGAAACTCCGGCTTATCGGGCGCGCCAAGCGGCCGGCCAAGTTCAAACGGCACCCACAGCGCCCGCGGCGGTGCGATTTTCTCGCTGTGCTCACGAATCAGGCTGATCAGCGTTGTCGGCAGCCCCTCTTCTTCGAAAAAGACGGCAAGCCCGCCCACGGCGAGCGTACAGAACGGTCAGACCGGGACCAGAAGTACGGCGTTGACCCGGTCCTCCTTGAGCAGTCCGGCAAGTTCACGTGCTTTCGGCTCCAGTTTGTCCGGCCGGGTTGCGCCCATGAAGGAGTAGTGGAAGTCTGCGACCGAACCGATGACGCCGTCGGCCGCCAGTTCAGCCAGCCGGTCTATGGGAAATATGACGTTCAGATCCTGCTGATAGCCGGTGCGGTCGAAGTTAGAGGATACATGGGCCATCAGCAGGTCGCCGGCCACGGTGTCACCGGGGATCACCCGGTATTCGTCCGCGCCGAATGGAAATGGCCGGTCGCCGCGGCAAAGCAAGCCGGCCGACGAGACGATCGCCACCCGGCGCTCGCTCAATGGTGGGCCTGAAACCCATGGATTGCTCTCGTATTGCGGGATCTCTACAGCAAGCAACGCATCTCGTGCGCTTTCCGGAAGATCGCTCAAGCGGACCATAGAGACAGCCTTAAACGTGTGCCGGCGACATCAAGCCAGCATGACATTACGCAGCAACGTATCGGCAAGCCGCCACCACGGTCAACCACCGGCGGATGCCGCGGCCAGAGCCGGAGCATGGCGGAAGAGAGTGGGAGTCGAACCCACCAGGCACGCTTGGCGCCCCTCGCCGGGTTTGAAGTCCGGGCGCCCCACCGGAGACGATTCCCTTCCCTCACGCTCGAGAATTAGGCACGTCACGACAACTTGCCTGAGCAATCTTCTCCAATCAACCGACGACCAATCCGATATATTAGTGCCCCATCGCTTCGCGTCTAAAAATACGCTGTCGTACCGCAACAGAAGGGTCATCAAACGATGGAAGATGAACTGGAGGGATTGATTTCACACCTATCTCTCGGAACGAACGATTTCGAGCGTGCCGCAGCATTTTACGACGCTGTGCTGGCAACGCTCGGTTTGAAGAGGCTCATTGAGGTTCCGAGCGCCAGCGCCATTGCCTATGGACGGCAGCACCCTCAGTTTTGGATTCAGAAACCCGGCGACGGTCGACCAGCAACGGTCGGTAACGGCAGTCACATTGGCTTCATTGCCATGTCGCAGGAGGCCGTAATCGAGTTTCACAAGGCTGGCATTGCCGCCGGGGCGACAGACGACGGCGCGCCAGGACCGCGCCCACAATATGGCGAACCCTATTTTGGCTGTTTTCTCCGCGACCTCGACGGCCACAAGATTGAAGCGGCATTTTGGGATTTGACGAAGTCGCAGTCCTAGCGGGTCTAAGAACTTGAGCTCAGCGCATCGCTTTCGGCGGCCTGCTTTGGGTCAAACACGGAGTCGGCTGGCTTCAGGACTTGGCGTTCGTTGCCGACGCGGCGGGTCAGTCCAAGCCGATCGAAATGCTCGAGGATCTGAATGGCCAAATTTCGCCCGATGCCGGCACGATCGCTGAAACTGCGAACAGAGAACGTCCGCGCGGGCGCAGCGCCGGCCAGAGTGCTCGCCACCGATGCCAGCGCACGCGCCCGCTCCGCCAGCAGGTAGCGATTTTCCGCAATCTCCACCGCGAGTCCGCGCTGCGCCGCCTGTCGCAGAGACTTCTTGATATCGGGCGTCTCGATAGACAGGCTGGTTGCAAGCTCGCCGATTCCCGGTGCGTGAGGATCAGCGGCCCGAAGCGCGGCCAGGACCCGCCGCGAAACAGCGGTTTCGGTATCCGAGCCTTGCGGCCTAAACCCGAGCATATGAACCCGACTACCACTACACGCGATGCGACCCCCGGCGACCAACTTCTCGAAGATCGCTGAACCCACGGAATTGGGTAACCTCAGTTTCAGGCCGCTCCGCACCTCCGATTGGGATGGCCCCGGGCTGGCCGGCGATGACCGGTGGTAGCGTTCGATTACCTCGGCTACCGCTGCGCATAGACCGCTCCAGTGGGCTTCAGAATAGGCGTGACTTTCATCTTCGGTTCCAGCGACTTTAGCAGCGGCTTCCTGCAAAACCGATACGGTCTCTGCCGCCGTAAGATTTCGCGCGCTGGCAAACTCAACCAACGGAACGCCCGATGGCGATTGCTGCAGCAGACAGCGGAGCGATCTTACCGTGTCCGTGGTCTCCATCGCTGCCAGCAGTTTGAGCCGCTCTGGCCTCGCCCTGCCGCGTGCGGGTGCAAATGGATCGATCACCTTGCCGCCAGCAAGCGTGTGCCGTGCCGCCTGATCCCGCAGAATGAGACGGTCTCCCCACAGCGCATGTACGGGCCGGTCGAGCGTGAGACGGGCAAACCCGCTAGCGCCAGGAGCGATGGCATCCTGTACGAGACCGCCGACCCGCCCGGCAACGTCGGCGTTACCGAGATGAATATGCACGGGCAGGCCTCGCCTCGTCACCGGCTTCTCGCCGGACAGCACCCGCAGGCGCACATCCAGCCTCGATACCAGCCCGGCCGATGCGTCAGCGAGCAGCCAATCGCCACGGCGTATGCGAACCCGCTTTAGCCCGGTGCCGGAGATGTTGAGCGCGCACCTCTCGCCTTCGCCAGCGATCCTTACTTCGCGGTTTTGCGCATGAATGCCACGCACCCGAACGGTGGTACTACCCGGCGACAGCGCCAGCCGGTCGCCGACCTGAACCTGACCAGAATGGACCGTACCGGTAACAATTTGCCCAGCGCCCTTGAGTGTAAAGACGCGGTCGATCGCCAGCCGGAAATGCCCACCCGGCACCAGGGCCGTCGTCTCGCCCGCTATGGCCGCCAAGTGATCGGCAAGTGCGGCGATCCCCTCACCCGTCAGGGCCGATACCGGGAAGATCGCCGCCTCTTTCAGGCTCGTCGGCGACACTATTGCCTCAACGGTCCGCCTGACCTCGGCAAGGCGCGTACGGCTCGCGCGGTCGATCTTGGTCAAGGCAACCGAACCACGTGCTACCCCGAGCAGATCGAGGATCGCCAGATGCTCAATGGTCTGCGGCATCGGCCCATCATCGGCGGCGACGACCAGCAAAGCGCAATCGACTCCGATAACGCCGGCCAGCATGTTGCGGATGAAACGCTCGTGCCCCGGCACGTCGACGAAGCCCAGAGATCGTCCATCCGCAGACGACAGATAAGCAAATCCCAAGTCGATGGACAGGCCGCGCTGCTTCTCTTCCGGCAGCCGGTCGGCATCGACCCCCGTCAGCGCCTTCACGAGAGCCGTCTTGCCGTGATCGATATGGCCTGCCGTGGCGACGATCATGTTGTGGCTTCGTCCGGCAGCGAGAGCTGATCGAACTGCGCCAGCAGCAACTCCTCATCGTCGACGCAACGCAGGTCAAACAGCAATGCGCCCTTTGCGATGCGGCCGATCACCGGGACTGACAGACCGCGAAAAGCTTCGGACAGCCGGGCCAACACCTTACCTCCGCCGCGCCTGCCAGCATGCGGCCGGATCGCCAGCGCAACGCTGGGCAATCGTTCTACGGGCAGTGAACCGCTGCCAACCTGGCCCATGCAATCGGCAATCGTCACGCTGGCAATATCCTGCAGCTTTTGCGATAGCAGCGGCGCCAGCCGTCGGGCCATGGCGGCAAGCTCATCAGGTGGCCGCGTCAGATGGATCAGAACCGGCAGGCGCTCGGCCAACCGGTCCGGATCGGCGTAAAGCCGCAAAACCGCACCAAGAGCAGCGATCGTCAGCTTGTCGACCCGCAAGGCGCGTTTCATCGGATTGCGGTTGATCCTGGCGACGAGATCGGCGCGGCCGGCGATGATACCGGCCTGCGGACCGCCGAGCAGCTTATCACCACTGAAGGTTACGAGATCCGCGCCAGCCGACAGGGTTTCCCGGACCGTCGGCTCGTGCGGCAATCCAAAGGGTTCGAGATCGACCAGCGAACCGCTTCCCAGGTCGACGACCAATGGCAATTCCTTCTCGTCGGCCAGCTCGGCCAACTTCGCGAACGGCACGCTGGCGCTGAAACCTGCCACCACGTAGTTGCTGGTATGAACCTTCATCAGGAGCGAGCTTTGCGCGCGAATGGCGGCGGCATAATCCTCGAGGTGAGTCCGGTTGGTGGTTCCCACCTCAACGAGCTTGCAGCCGGCGCGGGCCATGATATCGGGCATCCGGAACGAACCGCCGATCTCGATCAATTCGCCACGGGAAACCAGAACTTCCTTGCGCAGCGCCAAACTGTTGAGCACAAGCAGAACCGCCGCCGCATTGTTGTTCACAACCGTCACCGCTTCGGCGCCAGTCAGTCCGCGGAGCAAACCTTCCAGGTGATCGTCGCGGGAGCCGCGACGCCCCGATACCAGATCGTATTCCAAATCCGAAGCGCCGTGCGCCGCTTCGGCCATCGCCGTCACAGCGACATCTGGCAACGGCGAGCGACCGAGATTGGTATGGATAACTATGCCGGTCAGGTTGAAGACACGTCTTGGTGCGATGCGCGCCGAAGCGTTTAGATATCGCTCGACCGGATCGAGCAGATCATCATGCGATATTGCCTCGGACAGACCGGCTGCCAAATGCGCTCGGCGAACGCGTGCGAACTCATCGCGGACGGCCTCCTTCACTCTCGCCCGGCCATATCTGGTAATCAGCGTCTTGGTTCGCGCCAGGGACAGGATGCGGTCCACCGAGGGCAGCTTAACCCTCGCTGTCGTCTGCTTGTTCAAAACGGACCTGGACATTCATAGAGTTTAGGGTTGAGCGTCGGCGACATGCGTAAGCCTACGGCGGGGCAGTCTTCGCCAACGCTATGGTGCAACCGATAGGCAGACCTTACTCGGTCGGCAGACGCTCATCGCCCTGGGTCGGCTCGACGGTGTCTTCGTTCCGTTTCTTCGACTTTGCCCGTTTTGCCTCAAGCCGGGCGGCTTTCTTCGCGGCCTTTGCACGCTCTCGCTGCAAACGCTCAAATCGGTAGTTCGGCTTACCTGCCATGCTCGTCCTTTCAATCAATCGGTGACGGTGGCGTCATAGACGCAAGCCTATCATATACCGCGCCCGAGGCTTGGATTAAGTCGTGGCACCGCTGTTATGTCTTTCCAGAGGCAATCGGCACTATACCAACGACGCAAGTGTTTGATTTCAATCAATGCGCCGAGACCAGCGGCGGGTCATAGGTGAAATCCCTGCCGCTGCAGCAATCGAAACGAATGAAGCCTATCCAAACGAGACATGATCAAACCCGATTGCGCCGTTGCAGGTAATCAGGCCGTCCAATTCCCGACCATAGGTTCGGAGATGCGGCCTTTGACTCGTCGATCCGGCCTGTTCGACAACCATCAGGCCCCGTATAGGGAGTCACCTGATTTATGTCGGCTCAATCACGGAAGAATCCAGCCACAGTGGCAATGGCGAACGCTCTAAGCTCCCCGACCGATCCAGCCTCGCAGAGAGGGTGTCCGATGCGGCATGCAAGCAAACATCTGCTGGAAGTTTGTCCATGGTTCCACCCTGGCGGCGCTGGCCGCCAAGCGGCAAAGGTGATTCTCGCAGGTGCCTTTTTGGGAGTCTTCGGACCGGCCCTCGGCGTTGAAGCGGCGGACAACCCTGTCGTCGAGGCCCTCACCGGCGGAACGCCCTATATCGATGTTCGTTTCGCTACGAGCACGTCAATCAGGCCGGCCTTTCCAAGGACGCCGATGCGACGACTGTGCGGACGCGAATCGGCTACGTGACCGACGAGAACCTGGTGCTTTCGGGTCGGCTGGAGGCAGAGCGCATCGACCACATCGGCTATCAACACTTCAATAGCACCACCAACGGGCATACGGCGTTTCCCACCGTTGCCGATCCCGACGAAACTGAAATCAACCGGCTCTATCTTCAGTTCACCGGCCTCACCGACACGATCCTGAAAGGGGGTCGCCAGCGCGTCAACCTGGACAACGCCCGCTTCGTTGGCAGCGTACCTTTCCGTCAGAACGAGCAAACCTTCGATTCTCTGGCCGTCATCAATACCAGCCTGCCGGACACCCGCCTGTTCTATGGCTACGTGTGGAAGGTCAACCGGGTCTTCGGGGACGTCTCCGAAAACGGCAATTTCCACACCAGTACACATCTGTTCAACGGGTCCTACGATGGTCTCGGGTTCGTGAAGCCCTCGGCTTACGTCTACCTCCTGGACCTTACTGAACCGAGCCAGGAGAACTCCTCGACGGCAACCTACGGTCTCAGGTTCACCGGCAAAACGGCGATAGCCAAGGGCTGGGACGCTCTCTATACCGCAGAATTCGCCCATCAGACGGACTGGGCCGAAAGCAATGTCGACAACAACCACAACTACTATACCGCCGAGGTCGGGTTGGCGGCGACCGAGCTCGCCTCCGTCTTCGACCTGACCGCGAAGATAGGTTACGAGGTCCTGGACGGGGATGGCACGCGGGCCATCCAGATGCCACTCGCCACTCTGTTTGCTTTCAACGGCTGGGCCGACAGGTTCCTGGCAAGCACACCGGCGACCGGCCTTATTGACCAATACGCCTCGATCGGTATCAAGGCGCACGGGATCAGCCTCTTAGCCGCCTACCACGATTTCGACGCCGAGGAAGGCAGCCTGGACCATGGCGAGGAATGGAATTTCCGGATCGCCCGCACGTTTTTCAACCACCTGACCCTGGCTCTCCGGTACGCCACCTATTCGGCGAGAAATACTTCCGTCGATATCGACAAGCTGTGGGCTACCGCGCAGGTCAAGTTCTAGGTACCCTGGCTTGAACCCTTTCCTGACTGTCGCGACAGCGGTGTCAGCCAGTGGCTGACCGCCTAGAACCGGTCCCCGAATGTTGAGGGATTTGGCGCATTCTGACGTTTCGGAATGGAACACGGAGTGAGCCGCAAATGTTGCACCCGGGTGGCACCCGGCTAAAGCTCGCCGCGGAAGTCCACCCGAAACACCTCAACCGAGCTTGTCGATGACCTTGGCCAGTTGCTCACGGCGCAGATAATGGCGGCCGTGCGGGCCGGCATCGCCACCCAGGCGAAATACCTCGCGGCCGGCAGCGTCAAAGATATAGGCCGCCGGAATACTGCGCACACCGCCGAAGCTGCGGGCGATGTCGCTGTTACCCTTGACCACCGGAATGCTCGGATCGATGCGCTGCAGCATGCGCGCGAGCCGCGGCTTCGATTCGCCAATCATGTCCTCGAACCAGTTGACGGCAATTACGCTGACCGTATCGCTGCCTTCACTCTCGATGTAGCGGCTGATCTCGCCGAACTCGGCAGCGCAGGGCGGGCACCAGCTGGCGAAGAAGGTGACGAGCACCGGACGGCCATCGAAGGCCGACGCCTCGACGCCATCACGCAGTGCGGTCAGCGCCATCAGCTGTGCCTTGACTTGCGATGTCAATTGAAGCCGATCTTGCGCCTGCGCGGGCGTTGCAGCCGCCATCGCCAACAAAACAAGCGCCAGAGCCCAAATATGAAGTTTCATCTGTATGACCTCTCAAACGCAGCAGCAGGACATTCGAGCGAACCAAGCCCAACCGCCATACTTTAGCGATGGGCACGTCCTCACTTGAAGTCACACTTGCGTTAGCCGGTAGCTTGACGGGGTGGCGCAGCCGCTCAGAGTCGCCTGACGCTCCACTCCTCGACGATCCTTAGAGCGCTTAGCCTCGCAAGAACTCCTCTGAAACCCACACGCTAGCTGTTTCGCGGCCGCTGACGCCTGATCGCGTCGAAGGCCCGGCCGCCGGTCTCGCGATAGAACACATAGAGCCCGGAACCGCCGATCAGGGCAATACCGAGCCAGGTCACCGCGTCCGGCCAGTCGCCCCAGATGACGACGCCCCAGAACACCGCCAGCGGCATCGCCAGGTATTCAAACGGCGCGATCAGGCCGGCTTCCGAGGTTCGATAAGCCTGGCTGATGAGATAGGCGCCGGCAGCATTCAGGCCGCCGATGGCGAGGATGATCAGCGCGTCGCCGCCGCTCGGCCAGACCCAGACGCGCAGCAGAAAATCCAGGCTGGGACCGACCCCGCCCGCGAAGCGGCCGTCGCCGACGCTCAGGCCGACGCTGCTGCTGACGACGATGAAGGTGAGCTGAATATAGAACGCCATGGTCGAGGCCTTTTCAGCGATGCCGAGCTTGCGCGTCATCATCTGCATCAGCGCATAGGCAAAGGCGGCGGCCACGGGAAACAGCGCCGCCGCCCGAAACACCTCATCGCCGGGCCGCAGCATCACCACCACACCCGAAAGGCCGATCAAGACAGCGATCCAGCGCCGTGGGCCAACCCGCTCAGCCAGCAGCACTACCGACAGCACCGTGATGAACAGCGGCGCGATGAAGAACAGCGCCGTCGCCTCGCCCAGCGGCAGCGTCGCCAGCCCCATCAAGAAGGTAATGTTGGCGCAGACGATCGCCAGCCCCCTGAGCAGGTGCAGCGGCAGGCGCCGGGTCAGCAGATTGCGATAACCACCCTCCAGCGGCACCAGGATTGCCAGCGTGATGGTGAGCGCGATGGAGGCCCGGATCAGAACGATCTGATGCAGCGCGTAGTCGCCGCTCAGCCACTTGATGGCCATGTCCTGGGTGGTAAAGATGAAGACCGCGACGACCGCACACGAGATGCCAAGCAGATTGGCCGCCGGTCTGGCGTCGATTGGTGGCGCGGCGGGCGGCGCGGCGTCTGGCACGGCGCGGTCTTCTCCCCGGGCTGTGGGTTGGGCCAAGCGGCGTTGCTCGAACAAACAGGTCGAGACCGCTCGGCGCGGAAACGATGCGCCGAATTCTCCTAGGCCCGGCGCCAAATGTCCAACGGGAATGCGATTTTACTGTGGGAAGGTACAATGCGGCCCAGGCGGCTCACAGGCATCTGAGACGATAGCGTCTGCCGCTACCGCGTCGGGCAGCTAGAGTCCCGCTCAGGCGAGCTGTGCCCGCGCCCACCAATCGTCGCTGAAGCAGTTGGCGATAACTGCGCAGGCTGGCCGGCGCAGACCTTCACACGCGGTATGATGCCTCCGATCGGGCGTCGTCGATCTCGTTTGGCGGATAGCTCGCCCACTTATCCTCGTAATACTTCGCCCGCATGTCGCCATCGGACTGTCTATTGAAGGTCAGGAAGATGTTACGCCGGCTGCGGTCGCTGGTATTGGCCGGCGATCCATGCGGCACGTAGGCATCGAAGAAGACAACGTCTCCAGGATCGGCCTCGAGCAGGGCGTACTCCTCCGCGGGTTGGTAAGGCGGATCGTCCTCGGTCAGCGGCTGCCACTCCTCGGTCATCAGTCGCCGTTCGTAGTTGCCGGACACCATGAAGCTCAAGGCCGCGTTCGCCATTCTGTTCGCATCCACGACGATGCCCATGGTGATGAAGACGTCGCAATAGGCGTTCCAGCCGGCAGCCTGGTCCTGATGCAGCTTGTCGGGCCGGCAGCCGGGCAGCTTGTAGTTGATCTTTTCCTTGAAGAGAACGGGTGGCTCACCCAACAGCTGGGTCAGGCATTCGATAGCTTTGGCTGTGACGAGAAGATCGGCAAGTTCGGGATTGTGGTCGCCCAGCACATTTTCAATGCGAACCAGGATGTTCTCGCCAGAAAACGTGCTTTTCTCGAAGTATTTTGCCTCCTGGCCATCGCCGGGCTGCTTGTCCCGTAGCTCGTCCAGGCAGGCGGATACCTTGTCGATCGCGGCCTTGTCGAAGAAGCCCTTGACGACGATGAACCCCTTGCTTTCGAACTCCTTGGTTTGTTCCGTGGTCAAGAACATCTTGTGCTCCTCGGTCTATTCGGGAGCATTTCCGATCAGCCGCGTCTCGACTGCTCCCCGACTTGACTCAAGCTGCTGATCGCCCCAATGGATCAAAATCCGTACAGCGATGATCGTGGCTCCGCTTAGGCGAGCTGTTCCCGCGCGCGCCATTCATCGCTGACGTAATTGACGATGATCGAGCGGCGTACGCCGCGCAGCGGACGCCTGGCAAAACCGTGCCAGGTGTCGCCGCCGGGGATGAAGATCAGGCCGCGGTTGGGCGCGAACGGTGCCCGGCCAACATGTCTTTTGTCCTGGTCGTAGATGTCGGTGCCGGCATCGGCCAATTCCGGCTCCTTCGAGAAATAGACCAGCATGGTAAACATCTTGACGCCGATATCGGTGTGCGGCTCGAGCCAGAAGCCATCGCTGTCCTGGGTGTATTCGATCCTGAGGTTGCCCTGCGAGAGATCGATGCCGCAGGTGCGTTCAAGCTTGTCGATCACGTGCTGGTCCTTGAAGGCCTCGACGACCTGGCGGCAGACCGGTTCGCGGGCGCAAAGCTCGGGATTGAAATAGGTCCGGCTCTCGTTGTTGCACTCCCGCGTGCCGTCATAGAGGGTGAGTTTCGGCGGCTCAATCGGTAGTTCCAGAATGCCGTCGCAGGCCTCCTCCGTCAGTACGTCCTCGAGCAGCCAATAACGAAAAGGCTCGGTCTCGGCCTGGGCCCTGTCGAGACAGTCTAGAAAGGCTTCGGTGATCTGGTTCATTTCATGCCCTCGCGATAGTTGATCGGCTTACAAGAAACTTCGATTCAAAAACGGGACAGGTAGCGTTTCACCTTCGCCGACAGACGGTGGCGCGTCGTCTCGCGCCAGGCCGCAGCCTTGCTCGACATCCAGTTGAACATCACGTAGCGGCGCTGTCCGACATAGCGTTCGTGGCCGTGGAAGGAATTCTCGGAGCGTTTGAAGGCGATGAGTGTGCCGCCATTTGGCGGCACTTCCGCGATCGCATCGCTGACGTCGTGGGCGCTGCGCAGAAAACGCAGCCGCCCACCGGCCTGATCCCAGACGTCGTTGAGGTAGAGCAGTGCGGTGACCAGCTTGGTCTCGGTGTCGGTATGAATGCGGCCGTCCTCCTTGCGGCAAATTCCGCGCACGGTGATCATCATCGGCTTGCTGAGGAGATCGAGGCCGAACTTCTCGGACATGATTGCCGCGAGCTCGGGGCTGCGGATTTCATCGATCAGACTGCCGAAATTGGGACCATAGTTGAGCTCGGCCAGCGGAAAAATGCCGGGCCTGCCGATATCCGGAAAATCGACCTGAATATCTGCAAGCGCTGCGGGGGCCAGCAGGTCGGTGGCAACGAAATATTTGAAAGGTTCCGCCGCCACCGGTGCCGCGGCGAGGGCGTTCAGATCAAGCATCGGCACGAACGGGTCATCCGGAAAGGGAAGCTCCTGCTGCAGGGAGGGCTCGGAAGTTCATGGCTAGCCCCGGATAGGCATGTCGCTGGCTGGCGTAAATGACATAGATCAATAGCGGACCTCCGGGGAGCGATACCGCGCCGACGGGGAGCGACACCAAATCGACCGGACGGCGCCATTCGCCCCGAAGAGGCGGGCCAACGAGCTCGCATGACCCGCGGAATCCGAAGCCGAACCGCGCGAAGCGTACGGCATGATAAATTGATCTAAATCAACGCAGAGCAGGCCAAGCGTTGACTATATTCGGTCATCGTGTTCACTTCATGAACGAATGGATCGAATTCAGAACTATCCCAGGTTCCCATTGCTTGTAAGCAATGGCATGCGGCTGCGAGTTTGGCTAGCCGAGAGGACGGTGTGAAATGCGACCAGAGTTCCGGTCGGAAACCTTTTCCTCGGACGGTTAGGTGACTCTTAGGCGAGGCTGCCAGAGCAGTCGTCTCGGCCCCACGAGCCCGGCTTACATCTGCACCCGGTGGAGAGTATGAATACACTCACAGAGCGTCTCGACAAAATCACTTTTATCCCGCCCGAATATCGCAGCGTCACGCCGCCATGCCCGAGGAGCGTGAAGATCGAGTTGACGGCGATCTGCGACTTCAAGTGCTTCTTCTGTGCCACCGGCGCCAAATTGCGCAAGACGGGAAGCATCGACTGGGACCTGTATACCCGGGTCTTGCAGGAAATGCGCGAAGCCGGGGTCGAAGAGATTGGCATGTTCTACCTTGGCGAATCCTTCCTGTACAAGAAGCTCCCGGACGCCATTGCCTACGCCAGAGAGCTGTGATTTCCCTACATTTTCCTGACAACAAACGGCCGCATGGCAACGCCGGAGCGGGTTCGCGCCTGTATGGAAGCTGGATTGGACAGCCTCAAGTATTCCTTCAACTCGGCGGATGCCGAGCAGTGCCTGGAGATCACGCAAGTCGATGCCTTCGATACGATTGTCGAAAACATCAAGAGCGCCCGGCGGGTGCGCGATGAGGTCGAGGCCGAGACCGGCCATCACTGCGGACTCTATGCGTCCTCAATCCAGTATGACGGCGAGCAACTGGACCGCATGGCCGCGGCTGTCGAGGTTATCGAACCCTTTGTTGATCAGCACTACTGGCTGCCGCTGTACGGCCAGGCCGGTTTCACTTCGGGGGCACGAGGCACCGTGCCGGTCGCCGGCAACATCGGAAGGATCGGGGCCCTACGCGATCCGCTGCCCTGCTGGGCCGTGTTCACGGAGGGCCACATCACCTATGACGGCCAGCTCGCCGCCTGCTGTTTCGACCATGACGGTCGGTTCGGCATGGGCGACCTGAATGAAGTTTCCTTCCTCGAGGCCTGGCGCAGCCAGAAATTCCAGGACCTGCGCAAGGCCAACTTAGCCAAGGACGTCAGCGGCACGCCCTGCGAGCACTGCATCGCCTATTCCTAACGTAACCGGGAGGATGCAGTCGGGAAGCGCCGGATAGCTCAGGAAACACGGCAACCAAGCTTCCGTCTTAACGCCATAAGTGTCGGGCGTCGCGCCTGAGGCGAACTCAGGCCGCGCGGCGTGCCTTTTTGCGCTCGTGCTCCTTCAGCAGCTTCTTGCGAATGCGAATGGACAGGGGCGTCACTTCGACCAACTCGTCGTCGTTGATGAACTCGAGCGCATACTCCAGCGTCGTCTGAATCGGCGGTGTCAGCAGTATATTCTCGTCGCTGCCGGCGGCCCGAATGTTCGTCAGCTGCTTGGCCTTGGTCGGGTTCACGACCAGGTCGTTGGCCCGCACATGCTGGCCGATCACCATCCCCTCGTAAACCTCCGCACCAGGCGAGATGAAGAGGCCTCCCCGCTCCTGCAGGTTGAACAGCGCGTAGCCAAGGGCCTTGCCGGCGGCCATCGAGACCTGCACCCCGTTGCTACGGCGGCCGAGGACCGTCTCCAGTTGGGCGCCATAATGGTCGAAGGCGTGATACATCAGGCCGGTCCCGGAGGTCGCGGTCAGAAACTCAGAACGGAAGCCGATCAGTCCCCGCGTCGGAATCAGGTAGTCGAGCCGCGTCCGACCCTTGCCGTCCGAGCGCATGTCGCAGAGTTTGCCGCGGCGCTCGCCGAGCTTTTCCATGACGGCGCCCTGATAAGGGTCCTCGAAGTCGAGCGACAGGCTTTGCCAGGGCTCCAGAGTGTTGCCGTCTACTTGCTTGAGGATAACCTCCGGGCGCGAAATCGCCAGTTCGTAACCCTCGCGGCGCATGTTCTCGACGAGTATTCCAAGATGCAGTTCGCCACGGCCGGAGACCCTGAACTTGTCGGGGTCGGGGGTCGGCTCGACCCGCAGCGCGACATTGTGGATCAGCTCTTCGCTGAGCCGCTCACCCAGGTTGCGAGAGGTAACGAAGCGCCCCTCGCGCCCTGCAAAAGGTGAATCGTTGACCTGAAACGTCATGGTGATTGTCGGCTCATCGACCACCAGTGCGGGCAGAGGTTCGACACAATCTGGCGCACAGACGGTATCTGAAATCTGCAGCTCACCGAGCCCGGTGAAAGCGATGATCTGGCCAGCAACCGCTTCCTCCCACTCGATCCTCTCGAGTCCATGAAATCCGAAGATCTGCAGCAGGCGTTCGCTGCGCGTCTCGCCGCTGGCATCGACCACCGTGACGGGCGAATTGCGGGCAACGCGGCCGCGCTGCACACGGCCGATGCCGATAACGCCGACATAGCTGGAATAATTAAGCGCGCTGATCTGGAGTTGAAACGGCCCGTCCCGATCGACTTTCGGCGCTGGTACCTGATCGGCGATGGTTTGGAATAGCGGCGTCATGTCGGGCGTCGGCTGATCGGGTTCCAGTGAGGCCCAGCCCTGCAGCGCCGAGGCGTAGACGACCGGAAAATCGAGCTGCGCATCGCTGGCATCGAGTCGGTCGAACAGATCGAAGGTCTGATCCAGCGCCCAGGCTGGCCGCGCGCCTGTCCGGTCCAGCTTGTTGATGACGACGATCGGACGCAGCCCCAGCGCCAGCGCCTTGCCCGTCACGAAGCGCGTTTGCGGCATTGGGCCTTCGACGGCATCGACCAGCAACAAAACCGAATCGACCATCGACAGGATACGCTCGACTTCGCCACCGAAGTCGGCGTGGCCAGGCGTATCGACGATGTTGATATAGATGTCGCCCCAACGCACCGCCGTGTTCTTGGCCAGTATCGTGATGCCCCGCTCTTGTTCCAGGTCGTTCGAATCCATCACCCGCACCGCCGACCCTGCGGCCCGCCCGAGCGTCCCCGACTGCTTGAGAAGCTGGTCGACAAGCGTCGTCTTGCCATGATCGACATGGGCGATGATGGCGATATTGCGAAGGCCGAGAGGCGTGTCGGTCATCAGGTGGCCGGAACAGTGGTTTTAGGGGGACGAAAAGTGGCGCCAGTCCTGCGGTTATGACGCCAACCTGAGGGTTATATAGGGCCCCGGGCCCGTTTTCGCCAGCCTCAGGGTTACAATACCTTGTGCCAGTTCATGTTCAACGCCTGAGAGAAACGAATTGACCATCGATGGCCAGTTTGCGAGGTTTTCACCTCTGCAAAGGGCGGCCGATCAGATTGGGGGCTGAAGCCGCCGCGATGTTCCGTTCGTTTCAATCACCCATGGACAAACGATAGGAGTGCGCATTGGGATTCGTCACCAACGTTGTGCTACCGCTTTCGCTGGCCTTCATCATGTTCACGCTAGGACTCGGGCTGACAGCAAGTGATTTCGTCCGCGTCATCCAACAGCCGAAGGACTTTTTCGTCGGCGCCGTCTCACAGGTCGTGTTGCTACCGATCGTCGCCTTTATCCTGGTGACGCTGTGGCCGGTGTCGCCGGAAATCGCGCTTGGCGTGATGATCATCGCCGCGGCTCCTGGTGGCGTCACCTCGAACCTGTTAACTGCCTTCGGGCGTGGCGACGTGGCGCTGTCGATTTCGCTAACCGCCGTGATCAGTCTTCTCAGTGTGCTGACGATTCCGCTGATCGTGGTGTTTTCCTACGGCCAGTTCATTGGCGAACAGGTCGAAGGCGATGTTTCGGTCGCTCGCACGGCCGTCAGCGTCTTCCTGATCGTCACCGTGCCGGTTCTGATCGGCCTCGCGGTGCGCCGTTATGCGGAAGCATTTTCACTCCGAGTCGAGCCGGCAGCGCGAAAGGTTTCAGCAGCCCTGTTCGTGCTTGTGCTGCTCGGCGCAATCCTCCAGGAGCGCAACAACATCGTCGATTTCTATGCCGAGGCAGGTCTGGTCACGCTGGCGCTCAACGTCGTAATGCTAGGGCTTGCCTGGCTGCTTGGCTCGATGTTCGGGTCTGGCGTTCCGCAGCGCATCGCCATTTCGATCGAGTGCGGCCTACAAAACGGGACCCTGGCGATCGCCGTCGCGACGCTTCTGTTCGGCGGTGGTCCCGCCGTTATTCCGGCCGCCACCTACAGCCTGACGATGTTCGCAACGGCGCTGATCCTGATCTACTACCTGCGGCGCAGCGTCGCACCCAGCCCCACCGCGACGTGACCCACGTAGACAACGGCGCAGATCTGGCAACTCATTGAAACATAGCGCGTATGTGTCAACGGAGACTCCGCTACGGATTTCGTTCGCCGCTGTTGTTCCGGAGAACCTGCAAGCTCCAGGTATCGAATCGGAGCCTCAATTCCACTTTGTAACAATTTGTATCAATGTTATTAAATTGAACCTTGGGCAGGGGTCGGTTCTTCAACTTGGGCGATCTGTGGATTAGGGGAGCAGATCCTGGAGAAAGGGTGAGTGATGGCGAATAACGGTAAGGGCGTTGGCAACGGCAAGGGTTTGGATCAGGCCGAAGACAACTTTGCGAACGGTTACTACGAGCACAACAGCAACGGTGCGGCGGACAAGGGGCTGGAAAACGCCCTGGACCACAATCCGTTCAGCATGTCGACAACCATCGATTTCGACAGTGGTGTTAACACAATAACGTACAGCTATTACTACTATTATTACTATGAAACTGGCGGCAACTATACGCAGGACGGCTATACCATTAACTGGTATGACTATGAGTACTATCCCTGGTATTATGGGTATAGCCCAGCCATCAGTGATACCAACGGCGATGGCGACAACGAGTTCGGCGGTGGCACGGGATACAATACGTCCACGTATGGGACGTTGACCGAGGACTCGGGCGAGACCTTCTCGCTGGTCTCAGTCGACGTCGAAAACGATGATGGTGATGGCTATTACAGTTATTACTACGACTACGTCTACCTGCAGGCTTATGACGCCAGCGAAAACGATTGGACCTGGTCCTATAACTACGACGACGGATTGGATACCTGGACGACCTACGTCTATGATTACGATACCTACACCTACACGACCTACGGCGCAGTAGACAGCGATGTCTCAGGCTATTACCAGGATATCAGTGAATTGTATCTCGGCACCTATAGCTACTACAGCTACTACTACGACAGCGATGCCATTGCATTGGACAACATTGAAGTCGCCTAGCAGCTATCGCGCAATCGCGCGGTTTTGCCGCGTCTAAGGCAGACGGAGCGGGTGGGCCGGCCCCATCCGTTTTTGCATTCCGTCAGGCAGGAGAGGCGCTTCAAGCAGGCGATGCGCGGCTCGTCAAAGCCCTAGGCATCCACCTCCAGCGACGCACTTCCCGCCACAGATCTACAAGAGTTGACACAAATCAATGGAACTCTTTGGATCCTGAAGTAGGGTTTGTTTAGGTGGGGCGATCTGCGGACGACGGTCCGCGGATTGTAGCGAAAGGGTGGGGCATGGCGATCGTTCGTTATGGCTCGATCTGCCCTGGCGAGGCTGGGAACTGCGCTCCGCACGCAAGGCCAAGTGGGAGATGCATCTTCAGCGCAACCGCAATTCGAGAGCCTGACCGCGAAGAAAGTTGTTGTCGCATATCCGCGTGTTCCGCAGCCTGCTTTACGTGGCATAGATCTCCAACTTACGGCAGGTGAGACATTGGGGATCATTGGCCCGAACGGTGCGGGCAAGACGACACTGCTAAAAGCGCTGCTGGGCCTTGTTCCGCTGAACGCGGGCTCGGTCCACATCGACGACCTTGATATCCGGAAGATCACTCAGGCCATCCGGATCGACAAGATCGGCTACTTGCCGCAAGAAATCGATCTGTTTGCCGCCACAATCGCCGAGAACATTGCCAAGTTGGACATCGCCAACCTCGAAGAAATTCATGCTGCGACGCGTTTGGCGGGCGTTCACGACGCAATCATGCAGATGCCGCGGGGCTATGAAACCCATGTCGACAAACAAAATGCCCAGGTATCGGCTGGTATTCGCCAACGCATCGGGCTTGCGCGTGCGATATTTGGAGCCCCGTCGCTGATCGTGCTGGATGAGCCAAACTCCTACCAGGATGCGGAGGGAGACCGAGCGCTAGCCGAAATCCTGCGCACGGCCAAGGAGCGTCGTGCAATCACGGTGGTCGCGTCTCATAGGCCGCTGATGATGCCGGAAGTTGACAAGCTGTGCTTCCTCGTGAACGGCGAGATCAAGCTGTTCGGACCGCGCGAAGAAGTGCAGCGGAAATTGTTCGCTCAGGTATCCGGCCCGGGAAAGGCTCCAGGGGGCATCGCACCACCGCCGCGCGGCCCGGAACAGGGAACGCCACCGAATGGCCACTAGCATTCCACCGGGACCCCGACGCGGCGACCAGTTCGAAAATGTCGGGTCGCTGACAAGAAGGCAGTCGCTGGTCGCGTCCTTGACGATCATTGCGCTGCTGGGCGGATCGATTGGCTGGTCCGTATTGGCGCCGCTATCCAGTGGTGTGGTCGCAGCCGGACAGATCGTCGTCGATACCAACCGAAAGAAGATTCAACATCTGGAGGGAGGTATCGTCCGGGAAATCCGGGTCGAGAACGGCGATACCGTGGAGGCCGGCGAGGTCTTGGTCCTGCTGGACGGCACAGATGCGCTCGTCGAACGGGACGTCCGAGCCGCCGAGTACCTGGCGTTGCGGGCGAAGGAAGCGCGCCTGCAAGCTGAATTAGCCGGCGTCGATGTCCTTGAATTTCCCGATTTCTTGAATGCAGCCTCGCAGCGCAGAGATCAAGCTATCGCCTTAATGAAGACTCAGATCCTGGAGTTCCAATCACGCCGTGAAACAAGGCGTGAGAGACTGAAGATATTGGGCAAGCAGATCGATCGTTCAGGCGAAAAAATCTTGGGCCTTAACCGAAAGATCAAGACCGCAGAGGACCAGCTGAGCAGTATCGACAAGGAACTGCAGGGCGTGAACCGCCTGCTGGCGAAAGGTTATGTTCCGGCCACGCGGGTGTACCAGCTCGAGCGGGAAAAGGCACGCATCAGCGGCGAGGTCGAGTCGGATCTTGCGGACATCGCAGAAACCGAGATTTCGATCGGTGAAACCAGGATCGAGATCATTCAGGTCAAGACAGAATTCCAGGAAGAGGTTTCAAAGCAATTGTCTGAAATCCAGGCCGATATCTACGTGCTCGAACCAAAGCTGACCGGTGCGGGAGACGTGCTTGAGCGACGCGAGATTATCTCACCGATCGACGGCGTCGTGCTCAACATGACGATTCACACGATCGGCGGCGTTGTGGCCCCTGGGGACACACTACTGGAAGTCGTTCCGAGCCGAGACGAGCTGCTTGTCGAAGCGGAAATCTCTCCCGTAGACATCGAGGCCGTCACAGTCGGAGACGCGGCTTCGGTACGCTTCTCCGCGCTGTCGGCTAAGCTGACCCCATTGCTCGATGGTCGCGTCACGCACGTCGCTGCCGATGCTACCGAGAACTCTGAAAAACAGAATGTATATGTGTCCCGCGTAACCATCGAAAAGCTCGAGCTGAGCAAGCTCGGCGATGTTGACCTCGTTCCGGGCATGCCGGTTGAAGTCCTGATCCGAAAGGGTGAACGAACGGCTATTTCCTACCTGCTGGACCCGTTGTCTTCAATTATCTTTCGCGGCATGAAGGAGTAGCATCAGGTTTCGACGCCTGGTAGGCGGCCAGCCGATCGGCACATTTCTGCGGATTGTGCATCAGCGGTCGCGGACAGTTAGCCGTTGCTTTGCCCGCCACAATGACAACCCGCTTGCAGAATTCAGACAAGTATGTGAAACGCCTTAGCGCCAAGCTTCAGGCGACAGATTCCCCAACTGCAAAGCACGAGCACTGTGCGCCGTGAATAATCTTGTTGGCGATGCTGCCTAGCGACGGGTCCGGGTCGGGGCCATGTCCACTTCGGCCGGTGACGATCAGGTCGGCGTGGCTGTAATCCGCAGGCCGCAGGATTGCCAAACTCCAAAAATGTATGGATCTTCTTCACACCCTTTTCACGGGCGATGTGTTCGCCAAGGTCGAGCGCACGCTGACCCACTGCGGTCATCCGTAACGCGCCCTAGGGGTTCCCTCGGTAGGGCATAGTCTTCCGATTGCTGCTTCCCTATGCCGCAAGTCCGAGCCACAAATATGGCTTAAAGTCGGAGTTCATCCGAGTCCGAGCGGGGAACGTCTTGGTGTCACGATTGTTAGCAGCCGTGCACGGCCTCAGCGGCAACCAGCGGGGCATGGCGCTGATGTTTGTCGCGACGATTGGGCTTGCCGCTGGGCAGGGCATGGTGCGACAAGTTTCGGCCGAGCTGCACACCTTCGAGATCGTCTTCCTGACGACGCTAACCGGTCTTCCGATTCTGCTGCCGTGGTTCGTGCGCCACGGTCTTGAGCTGTTTCGCACAACGCGCTTCGGCCTGCACCTGGTGCGAACCTTGATCGTGGTCTTCGGAATGACGGCCTGGGTCCACGCACTCGCCATCACGCCGCTCGCCACCGCTTCGGCCTTGAGCTTCTCCGCGCCGATTTTCGCCACTGTATTGGCGGTAGTGGTGCTGGGCGAGAGGGTTGGTGGGGCTCGCTGGTTCGCGGTCTTTCTCGGGGTTGCCGGCATGCTCGTGATTCTCCGGCCCGGCCTCATTGCCGTCGAGTTAGGCCCGCTCCTAGCCGTTACCGCGGCGCTCAGCCGAGGCGTGATACTGATCATCATCAAGGTGCTGAGCCGCACCGATTCGAGTGTCACCATCCTTGCCTACGTGATGGTGCTATTCGTGCCCCTGACGCTCGTGCAGGCTCTGCTCGTGTGGCGCTGGCCGAGCCCGGAGGCGTGGATGTGGCTGGTGGGAATTGGCGTCATCGGCACCGGTGCGATGCTCATGGTAACGCAGGCGATCAAGGAGGCGGAGACCAGTGTCGTCATGCCGTTGTTCTTTTTCCAGCTGGTCTGGATGTCGTTGATCGGCTTCGCATTTTTCGGCGAGATCCCGTCGGTGTTTGCCTGGATTGGCGGGGCAATGATCATCGCCAGCGGGACGTTTATCGCCTACCGCGAAGCCAGGGCGAAAACAGCGGCGCTATCGCCGGTGGATAAGGGGAGCTAAATCCGAGTCTAACGTCCGTTTCTGGCAATGAGCGGACACAGGAAGTATGAAACCTCAAGGCCGGAATGCGATGGAAAGTGCACAAAGGCCGGTGCTACCGTCGCAGGCATGGCGTCTCCGCCGCGTATCCGGGACTCCTACAGCTAATTTCATCGAGGCCTGGACTGCAGACGCGGGCAGATTCTGACTTGGCAAGCGAATGAGGAGTGGCACTATGGCGACATATAAAACGAACTATCTTTCCTGTGATTTCGACTTTGATTTGCAAGGTAAGAACTTCGGTGCGGCGCGGCTGGCAAACGCCGATGCAGAGCTGGGCAATCAGATCCCGATCGTCACGGTCGCAAATGGCAGCGGCCCCACCGTCCTGCTGTGTGCCGGCAACCACGGCAACGAGGATGAAGGCCAGTTGATTCTTCGCCGGCTGATCCATGAACTCGAACCGGGCGACGTGCAGGGGCGCATCATCTTCATGCCGGCCTTGAACTACCCGGCCGTCCGCGCTTGCAGCCGCACCTCACCGCTTGACGACGGAAACCTGAACAGATTGTTTCCGGGCGACGGAACGATTAGCGCGACGCCCGCGATTGCGCGCTTCGTCGTCGATGTGCTGCTGCCGCTGGCCGATGCCGGCATGGACTTTCATTCGGCCGCGTACGGCGCCAAGTATGTCGATACGACCTTTCTCTGCACCTGTCCCGACGCCGCCCTTTACCGCAAGTCGGTCGAACTGGCCGACGCCTTCCAGGCGCCCTACATGTACGTGGTCGACGGAAGCGGCTCGCCGACGGGTTTCGACCCGGCGGCGCACGCCCAGAATATCCCCTTTGTGTCGACCGAATGCGGGGGCGGCGGTATCGATCTGGAGACCATCAGGATCGGCTATCGCGGCGTGCGGAATGTTCTGGCACATCTCAACGTGATCGCGGCGCCGAAGGGCGATGCCGCGCCGGAGGACACGGTGTATCTGGACGCCGGCGGCAGATCGGGCGGTGTGCAGGCGCCGTATCAGGGGCTGTTCGAGGCCCAGTTCGATGTCGGCGATGAAGTCGCCGAGGGACAGACGGCCGGCGTTCTCTACTCGCTTGATGAGGTCGACCGTCCGCCGACGGAACTGTATTTCGCCGACCCCGGCATCGTTTGCGTAAAGAACCTCTCGGCCCGGGTGTATTCGGGCAGCAGCATCTGCACGACGGCGACGCCGGTAACGCATGACGAGATCCTGGCGCTTGCCGACAGCTAGGACGTGACGATCGGAAAATCTTGAATCTGGCGTTCACAAGGACCGGGTTCGAATGCCTGGCGCTTTCCCGTTCGAGAGAGCTTGCCACGCTGGGAGGTGGTGGAAAATACTTGAAATATCACGTGATGCTACAGTCGTCGGTTACTTGATGCAGGCGGGAGAATTTCATGACCGAATGGAACATATCGGCGGAAGCCGCAGCGCTGCACCAGGACGCCCTGTTATGGGACAACACGCTGCCATGGGGTGAATTGGACCCGCCCAGGGAGGAATGCCTGCCGCGAATGGTGGCGAATGGTTTTGACGCTGTTTCGCTGACGCTCGGCAACGACCTTGACAGCCTTTCAGAAGCGATTCAGGCGATCGCACGCGAGCGGGCTCATTTCT
>CAZCVU010000002.1:0-2779 GCA_964501745.1 uncultured Flavobacteriales bacterium
GAAGTTCATCTTTGCGTCGAGCGCCAGCACGCCGCCGTCTCCGGTGACGACCAGCGGATTGATTTCGATCAGACTCGCGTCGAGGCTGGTAAAGACCTTGTAAAGGCCTGACAGCAGGCTGACCGCGCCTCTCACCTGCGTGCCCTCGAGCCCGAGACCGAAGGCGACCTTACGGGCGTAAAATGGCGCCATTCCGACCGCCGGATCGATCGCGACCATGATGATCTTTTCAGGAGTCTTGGCGGCGACTTCCTCGATCTCCATCCCGCCCTCGGTCGAAGCCATAATGGTGACGCGACCGGTCTGACGATCGACAAGCATGCTGAGATAGAGCTCGCGCTGAATATCGCAGCCTTCTTCGACATAGATCCGCTTGACTTCCTTGCCCGACGGTCCCGTCTGCCTCGTCACCAACACATGGCCCAGCATCTCGGACGCCGATTCCCTGACTTCGTCAAGCGAACGAACGACCCGTACGCCCCCCTTGCCCTCGGGATTGTCTTTGAAGCGTCCCGCCCCGCGCCCACCGGCATGAATCTGGCTCTTCACCACCCAAACCGGCCCGCCCAGTTCCGTGGCGACCTTCTCTGCCTCCTCTACGCTGAACGCTGCGCCACCGTTCGGCACTGCGACGCCGTATGACTTAAGCAATCCCTTGGCCTGATATTCATGAATATTCATCTGGTTCCGCTCGGATGCAATTTATGACTATGGAGTAAGGCGCTGGGGCAGACACACTATCGAGCAAGTCTAGCAGTTTCACCCCTCATTGTCGTGATGCCGCGGCGGCAGCGCAGACGCGCGAACCGGCGGAATACAACCGCCGCTGCCTGAGCCAGCGAATGCACGCGCTACTTTCGTCTCGCCCGTTTGGTACGACGCGTCATCCCCGTCGACTTCTTCTGGACCCGCTCGGCAATCCTGGAAAGAGCTCGAACCGCATTTACGGATTTCTTGAACATCGCCTTCTCGGTGGCGTTCAGAGAGATTTCAACGATGCGCTCTACCCCGCCAGCGCCGATTATCACCGGCACGCCGACGTAAAGCCCCTTGAGACCGTAAGCTCCTTTTACGTAGGCAGCACACGGCAGTAAGCGCTTTTTATCCCTGAGGTAGGCCGCTGCCATCTCAATCGCCGAAGAGGCCGGCGCATAAAAGGCCGAAGCGGTCTTGAGCAGACCAACGATTTCGCCGCCACCATCTCTGGTGCGCTGAACGATCTCGTCGATTCTCGCTTTGGTCGTCCATCCCATCTTGATGAGATCGGGAACCGGGATTCCGGCAACCGCCGAGTAGCGCACCAAAGGCACCATGGTGTCACCGTGGCCACCCAAGACAAATGCCGTAACATCTTCGATCGAGACGCCGAACTCCTGGGCGAGGAAATAGCGAAACCGCGCACTATCGAGTACGCCGGCCATGCCAACCACTTTGCGATGTGGCAAGCCAGAAGCGTCACGCAGTATCCCGACCATGACGTCGAGCGGATTGGTGATGCAGATGACGAAGGCTTTAGGACAGTATTTTTTGATTCCCGCCCCAACCTGTTGCATGACGCCGGTGTTGATGCTGATCAGGTCGTCGCGACTCATCCCGGGGCGGCGCGGAATGCCGGCGGTGACGATGACGACGTCGGCACCACGAATAGCGCTATAGGAATTCGCGCCGGAAAACGCGGTGTCGAAGCCCTCAACCGGGGTCGCCTCCGCGAGGTCCAACGCCTTGCCCTGGGGCACTCCTTTTACGATATCGAACAGGACGACATCACCGAGTTCCTTCAGGCCGGCGAGCAGAGCCAGCGTGCCGCCGATATTGCCCGCGCCGATAAGCGCAATCTTGTTGCGTGCCATGCGATCCTCCCAAATGCCGAACCGCCTCCAGAAACGGCGCGCTCGGCCAATTCACCTTTTTGCGCTACCTAGCGCGAATCCTGGAGCGAGGCAAGGAATGCGGCACCAGCGAACGCCCCCCGGGAATTTCAAAATGCGCGAACAGCGCCAGCGTCAAGAGGACCTTTGTGCCGCCCCATAGCGATGCGGCGTCTCGATATAGTCGGGCGTCTGCATTTCGCTGAGGCGGCTGGCAGTACGCTGAAACTCGAAAGCATGGCTGCCGCTTGCATAAAGCTGGTCGGGCGGCGCGTCGGCAGCGACGATCAGGTGCACCTTCGCCTCGTACAGCGCATCGATCAGCGTCATGAAACGCTTGGCCTGGTTGCGCTTGGCGGCGTCCAGCGAAGGGACACCGTCCATGATCAGCGTATGATAACGCTGCGCCACGGCGAGATAGTCCTCGGCGCCGAGCGCCCGCTCGCAGAGTTCTGTGAATGACAACCAGGCGACGCCGCGGGCCGTCCGGCTGACGTGCAGCGTGCGGCCCTTGATCTCGATTCGGTCCGGCTCGACGGCCGCACCCTCGGTAAGCTGCTCGAAATCCCGCTCTAGGACGGCGGTCGCTGCGGCGCCGAGCGGCACCGTGTAGACCTGCATCGTCTTCAGCCGCGCCAATCGATAGTCGGTTTCACCGGCCAACCCGAGCAGGTCGAGTTTCTCATTGATCAGCGCGATGAACGGTAAGAACAGCTCGCGCTGCAGGCCATCCTTGTAAAGATCGTCAGGCGGCCAGTTCGATGTCGCGACGACGACGACGCCATGGGCGAACAGCGCTTCGAACAGACGTCCGAGAATCATCGCATCGGCAATATCGGTGACGTGGAACTCGTCGAAACACAGTAGCCATGCCTTGTCCGCCAATGACGCTGCCACCGGCGCGATTGGAT
>CAZCVU010000002.1:2789-4958 GCA_964501745.1 uncultured Flavobacteriales bacterium
GACCATAAAGGCATGAAAGTGCACACGTCGCTTGCGCTCGAGCGGCGCCGTCTCGAACAGCAGATCCATCAACATGGATTTTCCGCGTCCGACACCGCCGTAGATGTAGAGGCCCTGCGGTGGATCCTCGCGGCGGCGGGACAGACCGAACCGCGCCCTCCAGCCGGAGATACCGGTTGACGGAAGATGGCCGTGCAGCGCGTGGTGGAGGCTTTGAAGCTTCTCCGCGGCCAATTCCTGCACCGGGTCGGGGTCGAGCGTGCCCGTGCGACACAAGGCGCGATAGGCAAACAGCGGTCCGTCGGTCATCTAGTCATCGAGCGATGGGAGTGGCCGGTCGGGGTCGCTGTCGAGTCGCCGGCGTCGTTAGAAGCGATAGAGAAGCGAGACGAGCAAATCGTGCGAGATGTAGTCGTCGGCGGTGACGCTGTCGCCGCCCGCGAATACGCCGGTATCGACCTCGCCCAAGTTGATGTAGCGATAGGCGAAATCGGCCCCCCAGCGCTCACCAAAATCCCAGACAACACCCGCCATTCCACCCCATGCGAGGTCATCGGTCGCCGTCTCCTTGGAGGTCAGGACTCCGGTATTGATTACCCGGCGCTCGGTATCGGCGGAATTATGCGCCCAGCCGAGTGTACCGCCGAAATAGGGCGTAAAACGTCCGTCGAGGCGGATGTCATACAGCAGGTTAAACAACACAGCCGTCGTGTCGACATTCGCTTCATAGCCGGTATCCGCATCGCCCGGACCGTCGTCGCGGGTATCAAAATCGAAACGGAAGCGATGCGTGACCTCGATCTCGCTGTGCAGCGGAAGATTGTTCCACTTGTAGCCAATTGCACCGCCCAAACCCGCCACTTGGTCGCTGTCGTTCTGCAGATTGAGCGTATTGGCGAATCCTTTGCCAGCGGTGTCGTCCATCGAGGAAAACGCGCCGATACTGCGTAACGCGACATAGTAACCGGGCTTTCCGCCAGCCTGTGCCACGGACGCGACAGCCAGTGCAACGCTGGCGCACAACACCGCCGCGAAGACCCGTTTCACCTCAAGCCCGCGTCGCCAATCCATCCGTCGCATAAGCCTCCGTCCACACGACCAAAATGCACCAACCCTATGGCCGGTTTATGCCTTGCCGACACGTGCAAGTCGAGCGCTTATCGTCAAAGACGCCATTGCCGTGGACGCAGACGGCAGAAATAATAGGCGCCGCTAGGATGCAATCTGGAGGACAAAAATATGGACGAAGATACCTTCAACATGCAGGTCCGGAAGTTTCTCAAAAAGGTTGGCGTAACCTCGCAGCGCGAAATCGAGACCGCGGTGCGCGAGGCTGTCAATTCCGGCAAGCTTAAGGGCAACGAAACGCTAAGCGCCCGTATGACGCTCACTGTGGAAGCGGCAGGTGTCGAGACGGTTATTGAGGGCGACATTACACTGGTTTAGTCGGCCCCATTCACAACGCCTGATCGGCCAAACGGACGGGACGCCAGAGACGTTTAACTGACATTTCGCTGGTTGCGCCTACAGCTGGCGCTGGATCATCAATTTCTTGATCTCAGCGATCGCTTTCGCAGGGTTGAGCGCCTTGGGGCAAGTCTGGGAGCAGTTCATGATCGTATGGCATCGGTAGAGCCGGAACGGATCCTCCAGTGCATCGAGACGTTCCCCCGCATACTCGTCGCGGGAATCCGCAATCCAGCGGTAAGCCTGCAGCAGAATTGCCGGCCCCAGATAGCGGTCCTCATTCCACCAGTAGCTGGGGCAACTCGTCGTACAACTGAAGCATAGGATACACTCGTAGAGGCCATCGAGCCGGCGGCGGTCATCCTCGGATTGCAGCCGTTCCGAATCCGGCGGCGGCGGCGTCTGCGTCTTCATCCAAGGCTCAACCGACGCAAGCTGCGCATAGGCGTTCGTGAGGTCCGGCACGAGGTCTTTCACGACCTTCAAATGCGGCAACGGATAGATCTTCGCGTCGCCGGATATTTCAGAGATAAACTTTGTGCAGGCAAGCGTGTTGGTGCCGTCGATATTCATTGCGCAAGAGCCGCACACGCCTTCACGGCAGGACCGGCGAAAGGTCAGGCTGGCATCGACCTCATCCTTAATCTTGATGAGGGCATCAAGGACCATCGGGCCGCAGTCATCCAAATCCACCTGATAGAC
>CAZCVU010000002.1:4968-24805 GCA_964501745.1 uncultured Flavobacteriales bacterium
CGTCGACTCGGGGATTCTTTCCGTCATCCGGGTTCCAGCGATAAATGCTAAAGGTCTTGGTCCGCGATGCGCCCTGCGGTGCCGGCCAGGTTTGACCCTTTTGAACCGTCGAATTACGCGGCAGCCTGAACTCAACCATTGGTTTCCCTCGCAACCATCAGTAAACCCGCGCCTTCGGCGGAAACGATTGAACGTCGTTGGACATCGGCTGCAGATGAACCGGCCGGTTTTCGATCCGCACCTTGCCGTCTTCACCGCACCAGGCAACCGAATGATTGAGCCAATTCTCGTCGTCACGCTCGGCGAAGTCTTCGCGCGCATGCGCACCGCGCGATTCCTGCCGCCGCAGCGCAGCTTGTATGGACACCTTCGCCTGATAAAGCAGGTTGTCGAGCTCAAGCGTCTCGACAAGATCGGAATTCCAAATCAGCGAGCGGTCGCTGACCCGAAGATCCGACCTTTTGCTCCAAGCGCCGTCAAGCAATTGCACGCCTTCCTCGAGGATTTCACCCGTGCGGAACACCGCACAGTTCGACTGCATGATGTTCTGCATCTCAAGCCGCAGCGCCGCCGTCAGGGTGCCGCCGTTGGCGTTTCGGGCCTTGTCGAGCCTGTCAAGCGCCAACCCGCCGGCATCCTTTGGCAAGTCTTTATGCGCTGCCGTCTTATCGACAATCTCGGCGCAGCGAATTGCCGCCGCCCGCCCGAACACCACAAGGTCCAGCAGTGAGTTCGACCCCAGTCGGTTGGCGCCATGTACAGACACGCAGGCAGCTTCGCCGACGGCCATCAGTCCCGGCACGACAGCATCGGGATTGCCATCGCTTAGGGTGACGACCTCGCCGTGATAGTTCGTCGGCACGCCACCCATATTGTAATGGCAGGTCGGAATCACTGGTATCGGCTCACGCGTTACATCCACGCCAGCGAAGATCTTGGCTGTCTCCGAGATCCCGGGCAGCCGTTCGTTGACGATCGCCGGTTCAAGATGCTCGAGATGCAGATGGATATGGTCCTCCTTCGCACCAAACCCCCGGCCCTCGCGAATCTCGATTGTCATCGCTCGGCTGACGACATCGCGGCTCGCCAGATCCTTGGCCGACGGTGCATAGCGTTCCATGAAGCGCTCACCGGCAGAATTTGTCAGATACCCGCCTTCACCGCGTACACCTTCGGTGATGAGACAGCCGGCACCGTAAATGCCCGTTGGATGAAACTGGATGAACTCCATGTCCTGACACGGCAGGCCGGCACGAAGCGCCATGCCGCCGCCGTCGCCGGTACACGTATGTGCCGATGTGCACGAGAAATAGGCCCGTCCATAACCGCCCGTCGCGAGCACCGTTTCCTTCGCGCGGAACCGATGGATCGTGCCGTCATCGAGATTCCAGGCGACGACGCCACAGCACGCACCATCTTCATCCATCATCAGGTCGATGGCCAAATACTCGATGAAGAACTCAGCCTGGTGCTTAAGCGCCTGCTGGTAAAGCGTATGCAGCATGGCATGACCGGTGCGGTCCGCCGCCGCGCAGGTCCGTTGCGCCGTGCCCTCGCCATAGCGCGTCGTCATGCCACCAAATGCGCGTTGGTAAATGCGTCCCTCCGGCGTGCGGCTGAACGGCACCCCGTAATGCTCGAGCTCGATGATCGCCGGGACGGCCTCACGGCACATATACTCGATCGCGTCCTGGTCGCCGAGCCAGTCAGACCCTTTGACCGTGTCGTACATATGCCAGCGCCAGTCATCTTCACCCATGTTGCCGAGCGCTGCAGATATCCCGCCCTGTGCTGCGACCGTATGGCTGCGCGTCGGAAAGACCTTGGAGATGCATGCCGTTCGCAGGCCAGCCTCAGCCATGCCGAAGGTGGCGCGCAAGCCGGCGCCACCGGCGCCGATCACCACGACGTCATAGGTATGATCTTCAATGGGATAGGCTTCGGGCATTGCCGCTTAACCTCCGAATGCAATCTTCAGCACGGCGAAGGCAGCCGCGGCGGCCAACAGCATACTGGCAAGCTTAGCCAGAACGAGCACAACGATCTTGGCGCTCTCGGAATGGATATAATCCTCGATAACAACCTGCAGTCCCAATTGCATGTGATGAAACGTGGCGGCAATCAGCAGCAACATCAGCACTGCCTGAATCGGGCTGGAGAGCCATGCCGTGGCGGATTGATGATCGGCGCCGGTCAGCTGGATCAGCGAGGCGACGAACCAAAGCGTGAGTGGAACCAGTGCAATCGCTGTCAGGCGCTGCATCCACCAATGATGCGCGCCGCTCTTGGCGGAGCCAAGTCCACGTGCGTTGCCAAGCGGCGTTCGATACGTCACTGCCCTTATCCTCCCAACACCATGTAGCCAAGTCCCCAGGACACGAGCGTCAGGACGATCGATAGCGCTGCGACAAACCAGGCCGATGCCTGCGCGACGCCAAGTTCGAAACCCCAGCCGACATCCCAGACAAGGTGGCGGACGCCGTTTGCCAAGTGATAGAACAACGACCAAGTCCACCCCAATAAGACGACGCGCCCGACGATCGAACCAAGCGTTGTCTGCGCCAGAGTGAATGCTTCAGGTCCAGTCGCCAGCGACAGCAGCCACCACACCAGCACCAGTGTGCCCACTGAGAGCGCGACGCCTGTGGTGCGGTGAACGATGGAGAACATCATCGTCCATTGCCACTTATAGACCTGAATATGCGGCGATAACGGCCGATTTTCAGCGGACATGGGCGATCCCGGTTACTGCGCCTTTAGCTAACCCTGACGGCGTCTCTGCAACTCCGCCCTTGAGAGAATTCGGCATCATTGTCGGCTTATCGGTGTAAGTCAACGCGAGAGAGCCGCCATTCGAACGAACAACCGGTATCGGTGAAGACCGCGGCATCTCAAATCCACCCGCAAGAACCTTAACTTTTATACTTTCATGCATCAGATTGTGGATAACTCTGTGGATGTATTGTTGATGTATTGTGGGTGAACACGAAAGTTATACACAGTTATTTTAGGTAATAGCTTAAATTTCTATGGACTTATTCATCGATTGTCGAAACCATTTCTTTAGCACGTGAAAGCGCCGAAGTCCTCTAACGCGGTGTCGTCGTGGAGGGGCAATTGGCTTTCGAGCCGGTTGCCACACTTAGCGGCAAGCCGCAGCGAGACTTCGGGGACGGCGCGGCCGGTCTTCGGTTCGTTCCGTTCGGCTCCGGCGGTGATCTGCTTTACGGCAGGTCGATCCGCCGGTTGGAGACCGCGTCGCTGCCGCGTCGTGGTCCGCCTCGATCCGATCCGGCGTCCCATTGCGGATCGCCGTCGGAGGCCACCGCAGCATCCCCTTTCCATGAAAGGCCATGCTGCGGTCGGTCGGCGAAGGCGCAAGCCTTCCGCAGCGAGTTGCGGCCCGTTCGGCGCTTCGCTTCCGGTGGCCTTTCCTTAAGGGGAGGTCGACCACTTGCCGGAGAATTGCGCCAAATTCTCCGGCGCCGGTGAGACGCCCGGAGCGTCCAAGGATGGATCGGGCGACCTCGGAGGCGATTGGCGGAGCATGTCTTCTTTACGGCGTTGCGGTACGTTCCACGGAACTTGCCAGCGCGTCGCCCGCGTCGGTGGTATCTCCTGATACCACTGGCGTCGAGGCCAGGCCCGGGCCTTCTGCGAAGAGCCGGGTTAGAGTGAAGGAGGCCGCGTAGGTCGCGAGAAGGATCGTCCGCTTGTCTTCATGGCAGACGAACGGTCTAGCCCGGTCGCACCGCCCTCCCTGCGGTGTCGGAACGGGCTCGGTTGGATGTGCTGAAGCACTTCCGACCGTGCGCGACGGTGCGATATGGCCGCGAGGTCGGCCGGTCTTCCAGCCTGGCTGCGGTCCGGATCACTGAATCCGGATTGCAAGCCGGCCCTTGCCGGCGGTCCGATTGCCAGGGTGACTGCCGGTTAACGGGCGCGGTGCCTGTGGCGGCCCGTTCCTGCGATGCTGGAGCCCTTTTGGGTTCCTGAGGCGTCGGGAGTATCCGATTCCGATCGGATACGTAGGTGTCACCCTCGCTGCTCTTGGGCGCCCGGGTGCTCCCCCGACGCCTCTTTTATATCAGCGCCAAACCTATCCAACAACCATATATCGAGAATTCGGCCAAATTCATCACAACATGTTGTGTTCAGTTGCCTTCAACCCGGCGTGAACCGTGTACCAGAGATGTTGGCGTCACGCTCTCAAGCTCAGATAGACCGGTAGTAAGTAAGCATACTTATAACATGGGTGCTAGATAGCCCAATAAACTATGTGCGAATACTATTTAAAGAATCCCGGCGGTCAGACAGCGCGATATTGCGAAAGGCGTTCTCCTACGCGTTGCAGAAGATCCGCCCAGTCACCCGGCGCCCGTTGCCGCATCAGACGCATCGTTGGATACCAGGGGCTGTCATCGCGCAGCAGCATCCATCGCCAATCGGGAACATAGGGAATCAGCGTCCAGACCGGCCGGCCGAGTGCGCCGGCAAGATGCGCGACCGCACTGTCGATGCTGATGACAAGATCTACCGCCTGGATCGCCGATGCGGTGTCGGCAAAGTCCTTTAGAGCGGGCGCTCGATTCTCAATCACCGAGCCGTAGCCCAGTGCAGCGATTTCTTGCGCCGCTGTTCCGACCTGCAGACTTACGAAATGAACGTGCGGCAGCTGCAGAAGCGGTGCAAGCTGCGCAAGCGTAATCGAACGATTGCGGTCGTTTCGGTGCGTCGGCTTGCCGGTCCACGCCAGACCGACTGATGGGCCAGCGCGCGGCGCCGGCGGTTTGTCGCTGCCGGACGGAGGCGAAATATAAGGGATATCCGCCGGAATTGTGGAGAGCGTCGTGCCGACGAGGTGAGGCAGAGATAAAAGGGCCGTATGAAAGTCGAAAGTGGGAACTTGCTCGCCCTGAGGAATGAGTTCTACGCCCGCAAATCTTTCGCTGCCTGACAGCAGGCGAAGAAGTGACGCCTGGCACTCGAAAATGACGCGACCGGCCTGTCCGGCAATCACAGGAACGTAGCGGGCAAACTGAATGGTGTCGCCGAACCCTTGTTCAGCATAGACGAAGAGCGTTCGCCCTTTTAGCGATTCGCCTTTCCACGGCGCGCCCGGGAGGGAGCGCGCCGTGATTTCAGGCAAGCGCCATCGCCACTCGTATTCCGCAAATCCGGGCGCTAGTTTGCCATCGGTAAGGTAAGCCAGCGCGCGGTCCCAATAGAGATCTGACGAGTTGTAGCCAAGCTCCACGGCGCACTCGAACTGTTGCATGGCAGCGGCAATATCCCCGCTGTCGCGAAGGACAAGTGCTAGGTTGTAGTGGGTGCCCGCAGCGTCCGGCGAAAGTTCCAGTGACCGGCGATGGCAGTCCGCTGCTTCCTTCAAGCGCCCAACAGAGCGCAGAGCGTTCGCCAAGTTCGAATACGCAGCCGCATCTTCAGGCGCGAGGCTGACAGCCCGAGACAAGCAGGCGACCGCCGCCTCGTATCGGTGCAGGGCACGGAGAGCGACGCCCAAATTTGTCCACGCCGGCGCAAAGTCGGGCGCGGTCCGCGTGATTCGTTGTTAGAGCTCGGCCGCCCGGGCCGTCCGGCCCGCCTTGTGGTGTCGTAGGGCAGCGACAAATACGCGATCGGCATCGGCGGGTAGAGATACCGATTTCGAGGACGCGTCGGCAGCGGCACTATTCTCGCCCACGGCGCTCCATTGCGCAGCCACAACGCAGATCAGACAACGGGCGCCAGGTGAACCTCGACCAGCGCCTCGGCGATCTGCACGGCGTTGAGCGCCGCGCCCTTTCGCAAATTGTCGGAAACCACCCACATGTTGAGGCCGTTTTCCAACGTCAAATCCTCGCGAACGCGGCTTACGAAAACGGCATCTTCGCCCGCGCACTCGGCCGGCGTCGCGTAGGTCTCTGGCTCCGCGCGATCGATCATCGAGACCCCAGGCGCCGCCGCCAGCGCGCGTCGAGCCTGCGCGGCATCGATCGGCTGTTCAAATTCGACATTGATCGCCTCGGCATGTCCGATGAATACGGGAACCCGCACACAGGTCGCGCTCACTTTGATCTTTGGATCCAGTATTTTCTTCGTTTCGACGATCATCTTCCACTCTTCCTTACTGGAGCCATCCTCCATGAAGACGTCGATGTGGGGAATGACGTTGAACGCGATCTGTCGCGGAAACAGCTCGTTGACGATCGGGTCGTTCACAAAAATGGCGCGGGTTTGATTGAACAGTTCATCCATCGCCGACTTGCCGGCACCGGAGACGGACTGATAGGTCGCAACCGACACGCGCCGGACAGTGGCAAGGTCGTGCAGTGGCTTTAGCGCTACGACCATCTGGATCGTCGAACAGTTGGGATTGGCAATAATGTTACACTTACCGTAGTCGGCAATCCTGTCGCCATTGACCTCAGGCACAATCAGCGGCACCTCCGGATCCATCCGGAAATGCGACGTATTGTCGATTACGACAGCGCCGGCCTTGGCCGCGCGCGGGGCGTGAACCGCAGACACTTTGGCTCCAGGCGAGGACAGAACAATATCGATCCCCTTGAAGTCAAAGTGGCCGAGGTCGGCGACCTTCAACTCGTCGTCTTCGCCGTAGGACACCATCTGTCCGACGGATCGCTCCGAGGCGATCGCAACAACATCGTCGGCCGGAAACTCTCGCTCGGCCAAAGTTGTCAGGATCTCGCGACCGACGTTGCCGGTGGCTCCGACTACAGCAACTCTAAATCCCATGCTCAGTTTCCGTCTCTATCTCCGCCGTTCCGTCTGCTCCGGCACCTTCAACACCGGTTGGTGTCGAACGACGCCGCAACGCCAACCCGCAACGTCCACGGTCTCCTACGAAAAAGGGTCGCCAAAACGGCGACCCCGAATTCGGCTAATTTTGTGAGCTACGCTCAGCTGCCCGACTTTTTCCAGGTCGGCACGGTTTTCAGATACGCCTCCAACGGCGAATCGCCGTCCTTCTTGGGAAGCTTCGTGATTTTGAGAAGCTGCGCCGCAGTCGGCATCGGCGTATGGACAACCTGCTGCTTACTAACGCTCCAGGCACATCCGGAACCACCAAACCCGTCGGGACCGGCCTGCGCGCTGAGGGCAAATCCGACAACGGAAAACCCCAGCAACGCGGGGAGGAGAAGCTTGCGCATCACAAGGACCCCTTCATCAGTTAGATCCATAAGATAGCGCAGCCGACTGGGTGCGGCAAGTCTCCGGCGTTAGCGCGCCAAGGCGTCCAACTCCGCCAAAATCACATCGCCCATCGCCCCGGTCGTGACCTGGGTAGCGGACGGCGCCATGATATCCGCGGTCCGCGCACCCGCGCCGAGCACGCGTTCGGCCGCAGACTCGATCAACTCCGCATCCTCGCTTAGACCAAACGAATAGCGAAGCAACATTGAGAAGGAAAGGAGGCTCGCCAGCGGATTGGCAAGGCCCTGTCCGGCAATGTCCGGCGCGCTGCCGTGAACGGGCTCGTAAAGCGCGCGTCGACCGCCTTCTTCGTCGGCCGCCCCCAACGACGCCGACGGCAGCATTCCGAGCGATCCAGTGGTCATCGCCGCACAATCCGACAGCAGATCGCCAAACAGATTGTCGGTAACGATGACATCGAACTGTTTGGGGTTTCGTACCAGCTGCATCGCGCAATTGTCCGCATACATGTGCTCAAGCGTCACATCGGCGTAGTCCTGCTGATGCAACTTGGTTACCTCTTCGCGCCAGAATACGCCGCTTTCCATGACATTCGCTTTTTCGACCGAATGCACCTTTCCACCGCGCGCGCGGGCAAGCTCAAAGGCGACGGCGGCGACTCGCCTGATCTCGGCGTCGGTGTAGACCTGGGTGTCGAAACCACGGCGCGAGCCGTCGGCGAGCGTTTCGATGCCCCGCGGCTGGCCGAAATAGACCCCCGACGTCAATTCGCGCACGATCAGGATATCGAGCCCTTGTACAACCTCGGGCTTCAGGGTCGAGGCATCGACCAGGGCGTCGAAGACCTTGGCCGGACGCAGATTGGCAAACAAGTCCATTTCCTTGCGGATCCGCAACAGACTTGCCTCGGGTCTGAGCTCGCGCGGCACCAAATCGTATTTCGGACCGCCGACCGCACCCAAGAGCACGGCGTCGACCGCCATGGCGTCCGCCAACGTTTCGTCGGAGAGTGGAGTGCCAAGCGCATCGTAGGCCGCACCGCCGATCAGGCCGTGAGAGACATCGAAGCCGACTGCCCGATGCTTTGCGAACCATTCGATGACACGTTCGACCTGGCCCATCACTTCGGGCCCGATGCCATCGCCGGGTAAGATCAACAGCTTCTTGTTCGCGGCCATAATCTAGTCCCTGCCAGTGTAGTTGCTATGCGCCGGAGCCGGCGCCAAAGAGCCGAGCCGGCTACCCTACGACCAGGGCTGCGCCTTCTTCTGCTCCTCTTCGAAGCGCTCGATGGTGTCCGCCTTCTGCAGCGTCAGGCCGATATCGTCCAGACCGTTGAGCAGACAGTGCCTACGAAACTCGTCGATCTCGAAACTGACACGGCCGCCATCAGGCCGCACGATCTCTTGCGCCTGCAAATCGATGGTGAAGGTTGCATTGGCGCCGTTCTTGGCATCTTCCATCAACTCGTCAATCTGCGCCTGCGGCAAAGCGATCGGCAACACGCCATTCTTGAAACAATTGTTGTAGAAGATATCGGCGAACGAGGGCGCAATCACGCAGCGGATTCCAAAATCGAGAAGCGCCCAAGGCGCATGCTCGCGTGACGAGCCGCAGCCGAAATTCTCGCCGGCAATCATAACCTTGGCATTGCGGTACGCCTTCTGGTTCAAGACAAACTCGGGAATCTCGGTGCCATCGGGCCGGTAGCGCATCTCGTCGAACAGATTGCGTCCCAGACCGGTCCGTTTGATGGTCTTGAGAAACTGCTTTGGAATGATCTTGTCGGTATCGACGTTGATCATATCGAGCGGCGCGGCAACGCCGGTCAGGGTTGTAAATTTTTCCATCATGTCCTGTCAGTTCTCTCGTCTGATTGCCTGAAGGCTCGGCGCCTTGATCAACGTGTAAACTCGCGAATATCCGCCAACCGACCCGTCACCGCCGCCGCCGCCGCCATCGCCGGACTGACCAAATGGGTCCGGCCGCCGCGGCCCTGTCGACCCTCGAAGTTGCGATTTGAGGTCGAGGCGCAGCGCTCGCCTGGTTCCAGCCGATCCGCGTTCATCGCCAGACACATGGAACAACCGGGCTCGCGCCAATCGAATCCGGCTGCCTGGAAGATCTTGTCGAGACCTTCCTTTTCCGCCTGCTGTTTGATCAGGCCGGAGCCGGGGACGATCATGGCATAGACGCTGTCGGCGACCTGCCGGCCGTTAACCACTTCCGCCACCGCGTGCAGATCTTCCAGACGGCCATTGGTGCAGGAGCCGATGAAGACTTTGTCGACCGGGATGTCAGTCAGCTTCGTCCCCGCCACCAAACCCATATACTCGAGCGAGCGCTCCGTCGACTGACGCCGTCCGGCATCAGGCGCGTCAGCCGGATCGGGAACGGAGCCGGTGACCGGTGCCACATCCTCGGGGCTCGTGCCCCAGGTTACTTGTGGCGCAACATCAGCCGCCGGCAGGCTCACCTCTTTGTCATATTGCGCAGCCGCGTCGGACGGCAGCGTCTTCCAGAATTCGACAGCCTGGTCCCATGCCGCCCCCTTGGGCGCCATCGGGCGGCCCTTCAAATAGGCGAAAGTGGTCTCGTCAGGCGCGATCAATCCAGCCCGCGCGCCGCCTTCGATCGACATGTTGCAAACGGTCATACGGGCCGCCATCGACAGATCTCGAAAGGCATTGCCGGCATACTCGATGACATGGCCGGTGCCGCCGGCGACGCCGATATGGCCGATCACAGCGAGGATCAAATCCTTGGCCGTCACCCCCAACGGCAACTCGCCGTCAACAGAGACCCGCATGTTAGCCGCCGGTTGTTGAATAATGGTTTGGGTCGCCAGCACATGTTCGACTTCCGAGGTGCCAATGCCGAACGCCAGCGCGCCGAATGCACCGTGCGTCGAAGTGTGGCTGTCGCCGCAGACAATCGTCATGCCAGGCAGTGTAAATCCCTGCTCCGGACCGATGATGTGGACAATGCCCTGACGCACGTCGTCCATGCCCAGGTATTCGATGCCGAACTCGCGGCAGTTCGTCTCCAGCGTCTCGACCTGGATACGACTTTCCTCGTCGGCAATACCGCCAGCGCGATTTTCGGTCGGCACATTATGGTCGGCAACGGCCAGTGTGAGGTCGGGGCGGCGCACCGAGCGGCCTGCCGCGCGCAACCCTTCAAACGCTTGCGGACTCGTTACCTCGTGCGTCAGATGTCGGTCGACATAGATCAGGCAGGTACCATCCTCCTGCCGGTCGACGAGGTGGCTCTGCCAAATCTTGTCGAACAGGGTCCGCGGTTTCGCCATAGCTTTGCCCCTCGTGGTCCTCAATCGACGCCGACAGCGGCCTCAGGTTTTGCTTTCGGTTGCCGCGCCTTCCTCGGCGCCTGCGACCTTCTCTTCAGCCGGCGTTTGGTCGAGTTCCGCCTCCGACGACTGGCGCCGTACGTTCCGCTCGGCGATCCGCGCGCGCTTACCGGTACGACCACGAAGGTAATAGAGTTTCGCCCGGCGAACGTCGCCGTGGCGCACGACTTCAATCGACTCGATACGAGGGCTGTATAGCGGAAACACACGTTCCACGCCCTCGCCATAGCTGATCTTTCGGACGGTAAAGGCGCTGTTTGCACCGGCGTTCTTGCGGCCGATGCAAACCCCCTCGAATGCCTGCACGCGTTCGCGCGAACCCTCGATGACCTTGACCATTACGCGCAGCGAATCACCCGGCTGAAAGTCGGGAACACTGCGTTCGGCAAGCAGTTTTTCGACCAGCTCGCCTTCAATCTTCTGCAGGGTATTCATCGCCCACCATCCTTTTCGTCCGACACCAGATCGTCAATACACGGGTCGTCAAACCCACGATCGGCCTCAGCTGTCCTTACTCGCCCGGCGTGACCACAAATCGGGCCGCCGGTCCCTGGTTAATTCTTCCGCCTGCTCTTTCCGCCACGCTCGAATGCGCTCGTGGTGGCCCGATAACAGCACTTCGGGCACCGCAATGCCACGCCATTCGGCCGGCCTCGTATAATGCGGATACTCAAGCAGTCCGTGCTCGAAACTCTCCTCCTCAAGCGATCGCTCGTCGCCCATCACCGACGGTAACAAACGAACACAGGCGTCAATCAGCGCCAAAGCCGCCGGTTCGCCTCCCGACAGCACGAAATCGCCGAGACTAACCTCGCAAAGTCCGTGCAGGTCGATAACGCGCTGATCGATCCCCTCGTAGCGTCCACACAACAACACGACACCGGGACCAATGGCCAGTTTCTGCACCATTCCCTGGTTCAGAGACTCGCCGCGCGGCGTCAGATAGATAACCGGCGCATCGCCTCCGCTGACGTTGGCAAGCGCCCTGTCGACAACATCGGGCCGCATAACCATGCCAGGCCCCCCGCCAAACGGCGTGTCGTCGACGGTCCGGTGTTTATCGCCCGCGAAATCGCGAATGTCCACCGTTTCCAACGCCCACAGGCCTTGTTCGAGCGCCCGACCGGCAAGCGAATATTGCAGCGAGCCGGGAAACATCTCTGGAAATAGCGTCAGCACATGTGCCGTCCAGGCGCTCATGGCTGCTCATCCGCACTGCTTTCGAGCCCCGGCGGCGGATCGACGGTGAGACTCCCAGCTTCCAGATCGACCTCGGGCACGCTCTCGCGGCTGAACGGCAGCATAACGCGAGCGCCTGCGGCCCGTTCGATCTCAAGCACGTCGCCGGCCCCAAAATTGTGAACGGCGTGAACCGTACCGTAGAGGTCACCATCAAGACGCTTGGCGGTGAGACCAATCAGGTCGGCGTAGTAGAACTCGTCCTCTACGGTCGCCGGGAGTGCACAACGATCAACAAACAACTCCGTCCCGGCCAGCGCTTGCGCGCTGTCGCGGTCCCCCACACCCTCGATGCGGGCCAGCACCACGCCTTTGGCATCCCCCGTCAAAGTCAGGCGGAAGTGACGGCTCCCGGTTGTGTCAGAGACCGGTCCATAGGCCGCAACCTGATGTGGTTCCATGGTGAAGCTCTTGATGCGAACGCCGCCCTGCAATCCGTGCGGCCCGGTAATGACCCCGACGCACACCTTGTTCTCCGACCTTGCTGCTGCTTTCGACATTCGACGCTGTCAGCTCCCGCTATGTCTTGTCCGGCTGCTCTGCGCCCTCGGAACTCTCTTCTTGATCTGCCGCTGCGGTCGCCTCGGACTCGGCGGCGGGTTCCTCTGCCGCCGGTTCTTCTGCTGCCGGCTCCTCTGCTGCCGGTTCCTTGGCCGCGGGTTCCTCGGCCGTGGGTTCCTCTGCTGCCGGCTCCTCGGCCGCGGGTTCCTCTGCTGCCGGTTCCTCTGGGGCTGCATTCTCAGCAGCTTCGGTCCCGGGAGCCTCCGACTCAACGACCTCCGTCTCAGCTGCGCCTGCTTCCGGCGCATCCGTTGCCGCAGCCTCCGCAGCCTCCGCCACCTCCTTGTCGGCGGCCTCGGGCGCGGCGGCGTCTTCCACACCCTCCGTCTCGGGTTTATCGCTGGCCTCTGACGTCTCAGGGGCCGGCGCCGCAGCAGCGGCCGCACTCGCTTCTTCTGCCGCCTTTGCGCGCTCCTGCGCCTTCGCCCTCGGCTGGTTCTTCTTGGTCTGCTCGGGAATCGCCGGCTTGGCGAGAATATCGGCTGCACCAAGAAAGCGGCCGACGCGGTCGGACGGCCGGGCACCAACCGAAAGCCAATGTCTGATTCGCTCTTCTTTTAACGTGACACGCCCGGAGTGATCTTTTGGCAGCATCGGATCGTAGGTCCCGACACGCTCGATAAAACGACCGTCGCGCGGCGAGCGCGAGTCGGCGATGACAATGCGATAATGCGGTCGTTTCTTCGTGCCACCGCGGGCCAAACGTATTTTCAATGACATCTTCCTGGTGTTCCTTTCCCGATTATCATTCCAATTTCGATTCTGTTGGGCGGGCCCCTCGACCCTGTGTATTGGTTGTCCAGTTAGCGCTGGCCAAGACCCGGCATTTGGCCAGGAAGGCCGCTACGCAGCAGGCCCTTCTTTCCCATCTTGCCCATCTTCTTCATCATCTTGTTCATCGTCGCATACTGCTTGAGCAGACGGTTGACCTCCTGCACCGACCTGCCGGAACCGGAGGCAATGCGTCGCTTGCGCGAGGCCTGAATAAGTTTCGGCCGCCGTCGCTCGTCCGGGGTCATCGACTGAATAATTGCTTGCTGATGGCCGAGCATACGGTCGTCGATGTTCTGCTCGGCCATCTGACCCTTCATCCGGGCAGCGCCCGGCAGCAGGCTCATCACGCCCGAGAGCCCGCCGAGCTTGCGCATCTGACTTAGTTGCTCGGCTAGATCATCGAGGTTGAACTCTCCCTTTTCGAGCTTGCGCGCGAGTTTTTCCGCCTGTTCCGTCTCGATCGACTCCGAGGCCTTTTCCACCAAACTCACGACATCGCCCATGCCGAGAATACGGCCGGCGAGACGGTCGGGATGAAAGTCCTCCAGCGCATCCAGCTGTTCGCCAACACCCAGGAGCTTTATCGGACAACCCGTGACGGCACGCATCGACAGCGCAGCTCCACCCCGGGCATCGCCGTCGACCCGGGTCAGGACGATCCCCGTGACGCCAACCTGCTGGTTGAACGCCTCGGCCAAATTAACCGCGTCCTGGCCGGTCATGGCATCGGCGACGAGCAAGGTTTCAACGGGATTAACGCGATCGCGGATTTCCGCAACCTCGCTCATCAGCTGAGCGTCGACGTGCATGCGGCCCGCCGTGTCCAAGAGCACCACGTCACACCCGCTGAGTTTCGCCGCCTGCATGGCGCGCTCGGCAATATCGACCGGCCGCTGACCCGCTACCACCGGCAGTGTCTGAACCTCAGCCTGCTCACCCAGCACGCGCAATTGCTCCTGCGCTGCGGGTCTCGAGGTGTCGAGCCCGGCCATGATCACTTTCTTCTTTTCACGTTCGCGAAGCCGCAACGCCAGCTTCGCCGTGGTCGTCGTCTTGCCCGAGCCCTGCAGCCCGACCATCAGGATCGCGACTGGCGGCTGGGCAGCGAGGTTTACACCCTCCGACTCCTCACCCAACATTTCGACCAAACGGTCGTGGACGATCTTGATCACCATCTGGCCCGGCGTGACCGAGCGAAGTACCTCGCCGCCTACGGCCTGCTCGCGCACATCGTCGACGAACTGTTTGACGACAGGCAGCGCGACGTCGGCCTCGAGAAGGGCGACGCGCACTTCGCGCAGGGCTTCGGTCACGTCGGCTTCATTCAGCGCGCCGCGCCGTCGCAACGTCTCGAAGATCTCGCCCAGGCGGCCGGATAGAGCGTCGAACATTAGGCAGGCAATCCCACAACGACATTTACGCCGGTGCGCGAACCTTCGCGGACTGGCGGGGCCCCTCGGGGCCGAGTTTCGTTAAACCAATGAATTCCGCGGCTTCTACTCTTTAGGGTGCGGCCAAGTCAAGCGCTTCGGATGCCCGTTCCGGCGTTGGTCCAGAGCAAATCAAGTGGACTTGGCCGCCGCGCACGCCATATAACCCGCGGAGGCAGGCGAGAACCATGATTCCGTTTACAAAAATGCACGGTCTTGGCAATGATTTCGTCGTGCTCGACGCGCGGGCCGGGGATATTGCGCTCGAGCCGGCCGAGGCCCGCGCTATGGCCGACCGCCGGCGCGGCATCGGCTGCGACCAGTTGATCCTAATTCAACCGCCTCGTGATCCCGGCGCCTTGGCCTATCTGCAAATTCTCAACGCCGACGGCAGCGAGGCCGAGGCCTGCGGCAACGGCACGCGATGTGTCGCGGCGACGCTGATGCAGGAAACCGGCGCCAGAGAGGCGACGCTCGAGACCGTAGCCGGATTGCTTCAAGTTGCCGTCGCCGAAAATGAACAGATAACGGTCAACATGGGTCAGGCGCGATTCGAGTGGCAGGAAATCCCACTGGCGGAAGAAAGTGATACGCTGCACTTGGAGATCGAGGCCGGCCTGCTCCACGATCCAGTCGCTGTCAACATTGGCAACCCACACTGCGTCTTCTTTGTCGACGATGCCGACTCCATTGATCTTGCGCGGCACGGACCTGAGCTCGAGTATGCCACGCTATTTCCCGAACGCACCAACGTCGAAGTAGCGACAGTGCGCGACAAGGAACACATCCGCATGCGCGTCTGGGAGCGTGGCGCGGGCATTACGCTCGCCTGCGGCTCCGGCGCCTGCGCAACACTGGTTGCCGCGCAGCGCCGCAAGCTCACCGGTCGCAAGGCCGAGGTTCTGCTTGACGGCGGCCCCTTGACCATCGAATGGCTAGACTCGGGTGACGTCCTGATGACGGGACCGGTGGCGACAAGTTTTAGCGGATCCTGGAACGGAGCGAGAGTCGCGTGAGACATCCGGCCGAATCGCACAAAGGGCCCGAGATCATAACTTTCAGCTGCCGTCTCAACGCGTACGAATCAGAGGTGATGCGGCACCATGCGCGGGCCGCGGGCCTCGATAGCGCCGTCATCGTCAACACCTGCGCCGTGACCGCCGAGGCTGAGCGCCAAGCACGACAAGCGATCCGCCGGGCCCGACGAAAGCACCCAGCTGCGGCGATCATCGTCACTGGCTGCGCCGCACAAATCAATCCCACTGCATACGCGGCGATGCCGGAGGTATCGCGCATCCTCGGCAACACCGAAAAACTCGACCCCGAGTGTTTCAAGACGGGCGACATGCCGCGCGTCACCGTCAATGACATCATGGCCGCCCGGGATACGGCAAGTCACCTGATCTCCGGTTTCGACGGTCGAGCGCGTGCCTTCGTGCAAGTGCAGCAGGGCTGCGATCACCGCTGCACCTTTTGCACCATCCCCTACGGCCGCGGACCCAGTCGCTCGGTCCCCGTCGGCGCTGTCGTTTCTCAAGTTCGCGAACTGGTCGCAAACGGCCATCTGGAGGTCGTGTTGACCGGAGTCGACATCACCGACTACGGCAAGCATTTGCCAGGCCACCCCGGCCTCGGACAATTAGCGCGACGGCTTCTGGCACTGGTTCCCGAACTCCGGCGGTTGCGGCTCTCATCACTGGATAGCGTCGAAATTGACGCGAATTTGCTGCAGCTGATCGCCGAAGAGGAGCGGCTGATGCCGCATCTGCACTTCTCGGTGCAGGCCGGCGATGATCTAATTCTAAAGCGGATGAAACGGCGTCATTCAAGAGCCGACGTCATCGAACTCTGCCGCCGTGTCCGGCAGGCCCGGCCCGATATCGTGTTCGGTGCCGACCTGATTGCGGGCTTTCCGACCGAAAGCGAGGAAATGTTCCAGCGCACGCTTGATCTGGTCGACGAATGCGAACTCACCTGGTTGCACGTCTTCCCCTATTCCGAGCGTCCCGGCACACCTGCCGCCCGAATGCCGCAGCTCCCGATGCCGGTTCGACGCGAACGCGCTGCCCGGCTGCGCAAAGCCGGCACCGCGGCGGAACTTGGGTTTCTCGAGAGCCGGATCGGCACGACGGCAAACATTCTTATCGAGCAAAGCGGCGAGGGTCGGACCGAACACTATGCCCGGACCCGTCTTGCATCCCCTACAGGGACTCCAATCACCGTCTCCGACGGCGAACTCATGCCCGCGCGAGTCCTAGCGGTCAATGGACGGAGACTCTCGGCGACGCCAATCGATCGTACTGCCGCATGAGTGAGGGCGGTTGGTTAGACCGTCTGCAGGCCGGGCTGTCCAAATCGTCCTCGAAACTCGCGGGCGGCATCGCCGGCATTCTAAGCAGCCGAAAGCTCGATCAGGCTGCGCTCGGGCAGATCGAGGACCTGTTGATCACCGCTGATCTCGGCCCCGCCACGGCGGCGCGCCTGACCGCCGAGCTCGAGAAGCGGAAATTCGTAGGCGAGGCCGACGAAACGACCGTACGGGAAGCTCTGGCAGACGATATCCAGCGAATTCTCGAGCCGGTTGCAATGCCGCTCGCGACACGGCCGGAACATCGGCCGCAGGTGATCCTTGTGGTCGGAGTTAATGGCACCGGAAAAACCACGACGATCGGCAAACTCGCCAAGCAGTTCGTCGATCAGGGAAGCTCGGTAATGCTTGCCGCCGGCGATACGTTTCGCGCCGCCGCGATCGAGCAGCTGCAAATCTGGGGTGAGCGGGCTGCAGTGCCGGTTGTGGCCGGCAAACAGGGCGCCGATGCGGCCGGCCTCGCCTTTGAGGCCTTGGAGAAAGCGCGGGCCGAGAATACCGATATCCTCTTGATCGATACCGCAGGCCGACTTCACAACAGGCAGGAGTTGATGGCCGAACTGCAGAAAATCGTGCGCGTCCTGGGCAAACAGGACGTAAGCGCGCCGCACGACTGCATCCTCGTCCTCGATGCGACGACCGGGCAAAACGCCCATGCCCAGGTCGAGACGTTCCGCGACATGATCTCGGTGACCGGCCTCGTCGTCACCAAACTCGACGGCGGCGCACGTGGCGGCGTGCTGGTTGCCTTGGCCGAGCGGTTTGGCCTGCCGGTGCACGCAGTCGGAGTCGGCGAAGGAATCGAGGATCTACAGCCGTTTTCGCCGCGCGATTTCGCGCGCAGCCTGCTGGGATTATCTGGTTGAGTGCACACAAACGTCGCAGGCTGGCCTGAACCAACCTGCCATACATGCGCGCCTAGACGAGAATATTCAGAAAATAACCGCGCGGCGTCTGTTCCGGCGACGGCTCCTGACCGTCAGCCAGCAGGCGGTCGAGACGCGCGAAGGCGATATCCAGGTCATCGAGGTCGGAGGTCGACGGATCTATCCCGACGGCACGTGGTGTGCCTGCTGTTGCGCGACCGTCCGCTCGATCACGGGACGGCGCAACACCTGGACCTTGCGGCCCGACTGGGCCTAACGGGGAGCTATCAGCAGCCATGTGACGTGAGTCTACGCCAGATTATCCGCCGGCGACAATAATCTTGTGTTTTCGGCCAGGCAAAACCCAATATGTTGATGCAGCCTGCGCTTTTCTCACACTGAACATATGCCGCTTGAACTTACTCTGGTCGGGATCGTCCTTGCCTCTGCTTTGATCCACGCGGTCTGGAACGCGCTCGTCAAAACTGGAGGCGACGAAGCCTTGATGATGGCCTTGATGACGGCCGTCACCGGTCTGATTGCCCTGGTCGGCGTCACCTTGACCGAGACCCCGGCCGTACAATCCTGGCCGTTTATTGCCGCCTCTGTCGTCATCCATGCGGCCTACATCGTCTTGCTCGTGAAATCCTACCAGTCGGGCGAACTTGGCCATGTCTACCCGCTTGCCCGCGGCGCTGCTCCACTCCTCGTCGCTCTCGGCGCCTTTGCATTTGCCGCCGAGCGGATAACACCGGTCGGTGGATTGGGCGTCCTGTTGATTTCAGCCGGAGTCATGAGTTTGGCGCTGGCTGGCGGCAGCCGACGCGTCGATGGTCGAAGACCAGCAGCCTTCGGCTTGCTGACTGGCGTCTCGATCGCCGCCTACACGGTGGTCGACGGCCTCGGTATCCGCGCCTCTGGAACCCCGCTTGGCTACATTGCCTGGCTGTTCTTTTTGGAGGCGCCACCTATCGTCCTCTGGGTGGCGATGACGCGCCGGCGGGCCTTCACCGCCTATGTCCAGCATCACCTCCCGCGCGGTATCCTCATCGGCGGCATGGGGATCAGCTCGTACGGGCTAGCGCTCTATGCACTGTCGCAGGGTGCGATGGCGCCGGTCGCCGCCCTGCGCGAGACTTCATCGATATTTGCGGTACTGATTGGCACCTTCCTGCTGCGGGAATCGTTTGGCCGCCTACGCCTCATCGCATCAGCATTGGTGGCTGCAGGCGTTGTTGCGCTCAACTGGGTTGTGTGAGGATTGATGACGCGCTACGCCGTTTCCATCGCACGCCCAACGACCTATATGTGAAGGCCATGGCACCGCAACCCAACGCCGAGCTCAAAGCCGCCGTCGAATACGGACCGCTCGCCGTCTTCTTCACGACGTTTCTGCTGTTCGACCTGATCATCGCCACCGGCGCCCTGATGCTGGCGACCACTGTCGCGATCGCCGTCGGCTATGCCATCCAGCAGCGCATCGCCATGGTGCCGCTGATCACGGGCGTTGTCGTCTTGATCTTTGGCGGGCTGACAGTCGCCTTGCAGGATGAAACTTTCATCAAGATGAAACCGACCATTGTTCAAGGTCTGATCGCCGCCGTGCTGCTCGGTGGCCTGGCCTTCGGCCGGCCACTGTTGAAGCCGCTGTTCGCCGCCGCCTGGCAGTTGAACGACCAGGGCTGGCTGCTTCTAACTCGGCGTTTTGCGCTGTTCTTCATCGCCATGGCGCTCCTGAACGAGTTGGTTTGGCGCACCCAGCCGACGGACGTCTGGGTTACCTGCAAGGTGTTCGGCTCGATCGGCCTCATCATCGCCTTTACCCTCACCCAGCTGCCACTGATCAACCGTCACCAGCTCCCTAGCGACGACTGAGGCGGGTGGAGTGGCGGGTTCCTCACCGCCAGCCGCGCGGCGCGTCTGACCTGTTGCCGATTAAATACGGAGAGCACCGGCAATACCCGCCGGCTGGCGCGAAATCCTAGACGAATATGTCGACGTAGGTACCGCGCGGTGGCGCGACGCCATCTATTAGTAGGGATCAGGGCCG
>CAZCVU010000003.1:0-3126 GCA_964501745.1 uncultured Flavobacteriales bacterium
GACCGCCTGCTCGCCCGATCCTGCCCAGAACTGTCGCGCAGCCGAATTCAGGCCCTGATCAAGGACGGTCACGCCACTGCCGACGGCAAGACGATAACCAACCCGTCATACCGGGTCAAACCAGGTCAGACGCTGCAGGCCACGGTACCGCCAGCGCGCTCGGTAACGGCGCGGGCGCAAGTCATTCCGCTGATCATCGCGTTCGAGGACGACGATTTGCTGGTGGTCGACAAACCGGCTGGACTTGCCGTTCACCCGGCGCCCGGCACACCGGATTCAACGCTCGTCAACGCCATGCTGGCGCACTGCGGCGATAGCCTGTCGGGTATCGGCGGCGCGCGTCGGCCCGGCATCGTGCACCGTCTGGACAAAGACACCAGTGGCCTGATCGTGGTTGCCAAGAACGACCTGGCGCATGTCGCGCTGGCCGCCCAGTTTCAGGCCCGCGACGTCGAGCGGTCCTATGCCGCCATCGTTTGGGGAATACCGTTACCAGCCAACGGCGAAATCGTCAGCAACATCGGGCGCAGTCCACGTGACCGAAAGAAGATGGCGGTGGTGGCGCCGCCAAAAGGGCGCAAGGCCGTGACCAGGTACCGCACGGACCAGGCCTTCCAAGGCCGCGCAAGCCTGCTCGAGTGCCGGCTGGGGACTGGGCGGACGCACCAGATCCGCGTCCACATGGCGCATCTCGGCCACCCCTTGATCGGCGACCAGACGTACGGCGGCAATACGAAAGCACGGAAGAAGCAGCTATCCGAACGACAGGCCGAGGCGGTGCTGCGGTTTCCACGCCAGGCACTGCACGCGCAGCTGCTCGGATTCAGGCATCCGAAGACGCAGGATGCGTTGCGGTTTAAAAGTGCGTTACCCGATGATATAATTGAGCTAATAAGGATATTAGATGAAATCTGACAGGCGTCGCGGCGGCAGCGTTTTGTCGATCTATACTACCAACTTATGCGGCGAATTCTGGCGCTCTGGGGAGGAGCGCCCGAAAGGCGCCTGAGAGAACTGGAGTTCGAAAAATATGGCCACTCTTCCCAGCGTCGCGGTCATCAGCCCTGAAGGCAACCTGCACCGCTACCTCAGCGAGATCCGTAAGTTCCCGATGTTGGAGGCGGACGAGGAATACATGCTTGCGAAAGCCTGGCGCGAGCATGATGACGTCGAATCCGCACACCGGCTGGTGACCAGCCACCTGCGTTTGGTGGCCAAGATCGCCATGGGCTACCGCGGCTACGGCCTGCCTGTCGCCGACCTGATCTCCGAAGGCAATGTTGGCATGATGCAGGCGGTTAAACGCTTCGATCCAGAGCGCGGATTCCGGCTCGCCACTTATGCGATGTGGTGGATACGCGCCTCGATACAGGAATATGTCCTGCATTCCTGGTCGCTTGTTAAGATCGGCACCACGGCCGCCCAGAAGAAGCTCTTTTTCAACTTGCGAAAACTCAAGGGTCAGTTGCAGGCCATCGACGAAGGCGACCTTCACCCGGATGACGTGGCGCAGATCGCCCAAGCGCTGGACGTTCCCGAAAAGGACGTTATTTCCATGAATCGGCGCCTGGCCAGTTCTGACCATTCGCTGAACGCATCGCCCAAGGCCGACAGCGAAGGCGAGTGGATGGATTGGCTGGTTGACGAGAGCGAGAGCCAGGAAATTCTGCTGGCAGAGTCCCAGGAATTATCGAAGCGGCGTCTCCTGCTCAACCGCGCGATGAGCAGCCTCAACGACCGGGAACGACACATCCTCGTCGAGCGCCGTCTGCGCGACGACCCGAAAACGCTCGAGGATCTAAGCCAGGAATATGCTGTCAGTCGCGAGCGCATCCGGCAGATTGAGGTGCGTGCTTTCGAGAAGCTGCAGCGCGCCGTCCGGGCCGCTGCGCGGGAGAGTCAGCTCTCGGCCGACACTTGAACGACGCCACCGTGTGTTGTCCGCAAGCGCGGGCTATTGATCGTCGTCGTCGTCGTCCTCTTCCTCTTCGTCGAACTCGTCATCGATTTCCGGTTCGGACTGATCCGCCTCGACTTGCGCTTGGCTAGGCGTCGCACCGGCACGTCGGCTTTCGGCCGCGGCTGCTTCGGTAGCCGAGCGGCGCACAGTATTCCCCCACTCATTTATCAGTTCCGTCTGACGGGCTTTCAGCGCTTGTTGCCGAATCTCGTGATTGACGGCCATCCAGGCCGCAACAACCGGTGGGGTTGCGAAATAAATCAGCCAACCTACGGCGGCCGCACCGTACATCGCGAACCAGGCGAACGGATCGACAAGAATCGCGATTACGGCGTCGACCGAGTGATCACCGGTCCAAAGTCTGAGTGCGTAGGGAAGGCAACCACAGAAATTCAGATAGCCGACGGTGCGCGACGCGTATTTCATCGGGTGACGGTCGACGATATAGGCGACTATGGTCGGAACCAAATCAACGGTCAGCAGGATAACGGTTGGTAAAGCGGTGATGACAAAGACCGGGGCAAGAAACCAGGCCAGAATCTTGTACATGGCCGGCGGCCCCTTGGCACCGTCCTGCTGTTCCGCTGGTGGATTGTCGTCGGCCATCTCGTGTCCTGTTAGAAAAGCCAGACCAAGGCGATGACAAGGGTTACGACCGTGGTCACAAATCCGGAAATCACCGAAGACACCTGAGCACCCGTGAACTCCGACAGCGAACTCCTATTACTACGTTCGTAGTCAAGCTGCTCCTGTGCTTTGACGCTATAGGCGTACTCCGTAACGGCGCCCTGGAAAGATCGAGCATCCGCACTGAGCAACGGTTGATTGTCGACCGCATTGAGCAGCTCAAAGACACGCCCGCTTTTTGAAACGCGCCGCAGTTCGTCGCGCGCGCGTTTGCGTTGTCGCCGACTGTGAAAACGATTCGTCGCGGGTTCGAGTATTTTAGCAATTTCCAGTGACAAAGCCGGAAATAGACGCGTCGGCTGGTTCTCTTGGACCGAAGACAACAGTCTGGCGGCCGCAACGACCGGAATGTATTGATTGGTGCGATTGTCCATGTCGTGCAACTCGGAATTGACTGATATTCTGAATCGCGCGGCAACGAACGCGCCAACGTGACGATCGACATATTGCTTTACTTCGCCTTTTTGCCGCTGAGCAAC
>CAZCVU010000003.1:3136-23432 GCA_964501745.1 uncultured Flavobacteriales bacterium
TGAGCAACACGCTCGAGCGCCGGCAACAGTTCATCGACTGAAATGACGTAGTCCCGCTCCAACATTGGCGACAGACAAGGTTGATTGGGGTTTAGGTCGTAGATCGCACGCTCGATGCCGTAGCCAATCCCCGTCCGCTCAAGAAATGGCTTCAACTTCTCGTACTCGCTGGCGTGGCGCATCAGATCGGGCCGTGGTCGGCTCTGACGCTCAAACCAGTATGGAACCAAATTGAGACGTAAGATTGCCGCGAACATTTCATGTGCATCGGGTACGTCGGCGAAGGCCGCCAGCAGCGGCCCAATACCGTCGATCATGGCGCGGAACTCACGGTAGCGAATTGGCGCGCTGGGATGGAGCGCAATACACATTCGCGCGACTAGGCGGTCGTCATCGTCCGAACCGACCGCCGACGTACTTGCAGCCTCTGCTGCCGCATCCGCCAAGTCATCGTCACCGATGCTGCGTCTAATCCAAGTTGTTATCGAGCCGCTGCGGACATGCTCGACCGACTCGTCCCAGCTTTTCGACATCGCCTGGGCTAAGTCGCGGCTGGTCATATATCCACTTTCGCCGACGGTAAAAGCCCGGCCCGCCTTTTGCGGCAAGGTCTGAGGCTTCGGGCTCAAGCGGCGGCCGTTGATCCAGTATACCAGATCCTCAAGCCCCCACCGTTCAAGGGAATCGTCGTTCAACAAGCCGCGCAGCGGTTCCATCATGGTCAGCGAGACGCGCTCCGTCCCGACCAGCGCCGTATACGAGCCTGCTGCCATTTTGCGTCGTAAAATCTCGTCGTCGCTCATGCCCAAACAGGGAGTGTGGCCAATCAACAGCGCCAATGTCGTGACACCTACCGCATATAGGTCGTCGGCCAGCCCACCCTCGCCGCGTCCCGCCGGCGCGGCCAAGCCCGCTTCGATGGTTTCGTAGACGACAGGCTGTGTGACGCCGATCGGCGCAGACAAACACTGGCCGAACACCATCCTGTTACCGGCTTCGTCGTCGAAGAACAGGTTGTCTGGCCTGATTGCTCGATGCACGATGCCGTGTGATGCAAGATCGCGAAGCACGTACGACGACTGCTGGAGGCAAAGGCGCGTAACCAGTTCCTCCTGCAACGGTGTGACGTTTTCGTCGAGCGAGGGAAATACACGCCGCCCACGTGGCTGTTCAACGACGATGACAGGGCAGCGCCGTCCCTCGTGAGGCCAGTCCACAATACCCGAGTCCACGACACTCATTAACGCAGGATTATCGATCCGCTGTATTGGCGCGACCGCATCCATTCGCGGCGGTAGCTTTGGATCACAGACAAGTGCGATGATCTCGCGCCCAGGATCCCGGCGATGGGTCGCCGCGTAGGCGACAGCAGGCGCTGAGTCGAAGGCCGGCAGCGGCTGATTCGGGTTGATATCTATGCGGTCGTGAATCGAGACGGTGCCTGAACCACCTTCGCCGCCGCCCAAGTTCAGTGCCATTATGTGCCAATCCCCAACTACGCGATGTTTGTGCCCGTCATGCCGCCACCCGTTCGCGGCAGTCCTCGTTACTGGGCGAAGGGGTCACGCACGAGGATGGTATCCTCTCTTTCCGGGCTGGTCGACAACAAGGCGACCGGCGTCTCAATCAACTCCTCGATTCGACGGATGTATTTAATCGCCGTCGCCGGAAGATCGGCCCAAGAGCGCGCGCCCTTCGTGCTGCCTTTCCATCCCTCGTGGGCCTCATATATCGGCTGCACTTGCGCCTGTTTGACGCCGGCGGCCGGTAGATGGTCCAAGGTCTCTCTGCCCAATCGGTACCCGGTACAAAGCCTAATTTCCGGCATTCCGTCGAGCACATCAAGCTTGGTCAGGGCGATCCCGTCCATCCCAGCTATCTTCGATGTCTGGCGTACCATCACCGCGTCGAACCATCCGCAGCGGCGGCGGCGGCCGGTTACGGTCCCAAACTCGCGTCCACGCTCGCCAAGCAGCTGCCCTGTCGAATCGCTGAGCTCGGTCGGAAAGGGCCCCGCGCCGACGCGTGTCGTGTAGGCCTTGGTGATCCCAAGTATGTAGTCCAACGCACCGGGACCGATGCCGGAACCAGTCGCCGCTTCGGCTGGTGTGGTGTTGGAGGAGGTCGCGAACGGATAGGTCCCGTGATCGACATCGAGCATGATGCCTTGTGCCCCTTCGAACAGGATACGCTGTCCCGTTCGTCGCGCCTCATCGAGCAGCTGCCAGACCGAGGCCATATACGGCAGTATCTTTTCGGCAATTCCGGCCAGTTCCTCAAGCAGTGAATCCATTTCGATTTCGGGCTCACCGAGGCCGCGCAGCAGTGCATTGTGATGCATCAAGAGCGCCTCGACCTTTTCAGCGACGACATTGGGATCGGCAAGATCGCAAATCCTTATGGCACGGCGCGCTACCTTGTCCTCGTATGCGGGCCCAATGCCCCGGCCGGTCGTACCAATCTTCTGGCCACCGCGTGCGAGTTCCTCGCGAACATGATCGAGATGCCGGTGAAGCGGCAGGATGAGCGACGCGTTCTCGGCAAGCTTCAGCGAATCTGGGCCGACGTCGACGCCGACGGCCCGAATTTCTTCGATTTCCTTGATCAGCGCCCATGGGTCGACGACGACACCGTTACCAAGGATAGAGAGTTTCCCCGGCCGCACGACACCCGACGGCAACAGGCTGAGCTTGTAGGTCGTTCCGCCAATGACCAAGGTGTGGCCAGCGTTATGGCCGCCTTGAAAGCGTACGACGACATCGGCCCGCTCCGACAGCCAATCGACGATCTTTCCTTTACCTTCGTCGCCCCATTGTGAGCCAACGACGACAACATTGGTCATGACATGCCAGTCCTTGCCATAATGCGCTACGCGTCCTCGTCAGGTAGGCCGCTCACGGTTGGCTGAATAAGCGGGCAGCCGTAGGGCTGCGGCACTCGGACCCCGTGGTCGTATCCGGTCAACGCCGGATCATCGTCAGGGCCCCATTTGCCAACCCGTAGATGATATCCTTCAGGCCATTTCTGTCCAGGTCGACAGAAACAATCGACGTCGATATCGCACTTGCATTGTCGATTGACTGCAGCTCTGCAAAGTTACCGCCGGCCACAGTCACCGCCTTCAGTATGCTGCGGTCCTGCGCGGGCAGAACAACGTCCATCACGCCGTCACCATTTGCATCCAACACGGTGGCCAGGCCCAATGCAGTGGATCCGATAGCATGGTTGGAATAGCCGGGCCAGCGACTGACTTCGTCGAGACGCATTCCGGCCTGCCGATAGAACGTGAGCCAACCGCCAATATGCGGCGTGATCACGGCGGCGAGTTCTACCCTCGCATCGCCATAGAAGTCCGCGGCGCCTATCGGATTGAGCCAACGATTCGGCCGTCCTATCGGTTGAGTTTCGGCAATTCGGGCAAGCCTGCCATCCCGCAGGCCGAACACCGAGAGCGCTGCCCCTGCTTGCAGATAGGACCTAACCACAACGATTTCGTCTTCTTCATCACCGTCGATATCATGGAGTCTGGGCAACAGGTCCTCGAACACCGAGTCCTTGCCCAGCACAAATTCGGTTCGGCGGCCATCCACGCCTTCAACGGCCAGCCCGCCGGCCTCGACCGCATCACCAAGGATGCCGTGCCGATAGCGCAACGTCGGCGCCACCAGCCAGGCTGCGCGTATGTTGCGATTGCCGACAGCAACCGTTGCATGCGGAATAATCCCCGCCGCAAGTTTCCCGCTTGCCGGCGGCAGCTGTTCCAGCGACGTCTTCGATTGTGCGTCGAAATCCAAGCGATAGCGAGCCCCGTTGCCAACTACGACCACTTCGTCGCCAGCTACGGACACGACAACATCGACCATATCGTCGAGATTTGCCACCGCAACCGGTCGCCATTGCTCCACCGTTGCGGCCAATAGCGGGTGCAGTCCTGTGCACATCGCGACAATCGCAACAGAAGCTTTCGCCCAACGAGCGATCATGGTGACGCCAGTCGGCCAGAAACCTTCGGTCATGCGATGCACACCGTCACTAAGTTTCACTGAAGGTTAGTGCCTTGACCTGAACAATATTCTCCAGCTCGTCAAGTCGCTTGAGGACATCGCTGTGGATCGGTTCGTCCAGCAGTATGAGCGCCATTGCGTCACCACCACGTTCCGCGCGTCCAAGGTGAAAAGTCGCGATATTGACGCTGGCGTCGCCGAGCGTTTGTCCGACCTTGCCGATGGTTCCAGGAACGTCATTGTTGCGGAGATAGAGCATATACGTGCCGACCTCCGCCTCTATGGGAATACCATTAATCTCGACGATTCTCGGCTTGTCACCACCGAACAGCGTTCCCGATACGGACCGTCGCCCGCGGCCGGTACGGACCGCCAAGCGAATCAGCGTTTGATAGTCGCCCGCCTGATCATTCTTGATCTCGCTGACGCTGATGTTTCGCTCACGTGCGATTGTTGGCGCGTTGACTATGTGCACGCGCTCGAGCAGCGGTGCTAGCAGCCCCATCAGCGCGGCCGACACCAGCGGGCGGGTATTGAGCGTCGCCGCCTGGCCTTCAAATTCGATCGACACGGCCTCGATTCCGGTCTCGGTCAGCTGCCCGGCGAAACTGCCAAGCTGCTCGGCCAGGCGCATATACGGTTGCAGTTTTGGCGCGTCTTCGGCGCTGATGGACGGCATGTTGATCGTATTTATGGCGGCTCCAGTTAGCAGAAAGTCGGACATTTGTTCGGCAATCTGGATCGCGACATTCTCCTGTGCCTCGGATGTCGCGGCACCCAGATGCGGTGTTGCGACTACATTCGAGCGGCCAAACAGCACGTTCTCCGTGGCCGGCTCACTTGAAAACACGTCCACGGCAACGCCGGCGACTTGACCACTGTCGAGAGCCTCCACGAGATCCTGTTCGACGACAAGTTCCGCACGGGCGCAGTTGATTAGGCGCACTCCCTTCTTCATCTTGCTGAGAGCCGCTGCGTCGATCAGGCCGCGTGTGTTGTCGGTCAGTGGCGTATGCAGAGTTATGAAGTTGCTACGCGCAAGCAACGCCGGAAGATCTACCATTTCGATTCCCAGATCAGCGGCTCGTTCAGCCGACAAATAAGGATCGTAGGCAATCACTCGCATCTTCAATCCGACGGCTCGCTCGGCGACGATGGCTCCGATGTTGCCACAGCCGATAATGCCCAGCGTCTTGCCGGTCAACTCGACCCCCATAAACTTTGATTTCTCCCACTTCCCCAATTGCGTCGAGGTGTTTGCCTCGGGGATCTGACGGGCAAGCGCGAACATCAAAGCCAGCGCATGTTCGGCCGTGGTCGTCGCGTTGCCCGATGGCGCGTTCATGACGACGATTCCGCGCGAAGTCGCCGCCTCGAGATCGATATTGTCGATGCCGACTCCTGCGCGACCGATGATCTTTAGCGTATCCCCGTTCTTCAGGGCCGCCTTTGTGACCTTGGTTGCGGAGCGAACGACCAGTCCGTCACAGTCCTGCAGCGCAGCCGCGAGTTCGTCTTCATCGAGACCGGTCTTGACGTCGACGTCGATCCCCCGACTGGTGAAGGTTTCAGCAGCCTTCGGACTGAGTTTGTCGGCGATCAGTACCTTTGGCATTTCTCGTTCTTTTATGCGGATTGGCTAACAGCGCCGACTTCCGCAAACGCCCAGTCGAGCCAAGGTAACATCGCTTCGATGTCAGCCAGTTCGACCGTGGCACCGGCCCAGATACGCAGGCCCGGAGGTGATTCGTGGTAGGCGTTGATATCATACGCGACGCCCTCTTCCGCCAACAGATCGGCCATGCGCTTGGGCGCAGCATCACGCGCCTCGCCGGCCAGTCCACAATTGTCGGAAAGTTTCAGACATATCGACGTGCACGATCGGACCGCCGGATCTTCGACAACGAAATCGATCCATTCGGTCTGCGCTACCCAGCGGGCGATCGCTGCCAAATTTGCCTCGGAACGCTCTATCTGCGCCTCCAGCCCACCGATGCCTTTGGCCCATCGCATCGCGTCGAGCACATCCTCGATGCAGAGTAGAGAGGGCGTATTGATCGTACTGCCCCGGAAGATTCCCTCGTTCAACTTTCCGCCCTTCGTTAAGCGGAACAGTTTCGGTAACGGCCAAGGTGGCACGTAGGTTTCAAGGCGTTCGACCGCTCGCGGACTCAATACCAGCATGCCGTGGGCCGCCTCGCCACCAAGCACTTTCTGCCACGACCAGGTTGCGACATCGATCTTGGACCAATCCACTCTCATGGCAAAGACGGCCGAGGTTGCGTCGCAGATTGTCAAACCTTCACGGTCGGCTGCGATCCAATCGGCGTTCGGTACGCGAACGCCGCTCGACGTCCCATTCCAGGCGAACACAACATCATGCGAAAAGTCGACCGAGGACAGGTCGGCGATCTGCCCAAAATCCGCATTGATGATCCGTGCATCGGGAACCTTGAGCTGCTCGAGGACGTCCACAGCCCAACCGCTACCGAATGAGTCCCATGCCAGTACGTCGACGCCGCGCTGTCCTAGCAACGACCAAAGCGCTATCTCGACGGCCCCGGTGTCCGATCCCGCAACAACGCCGATTCGGTAGTCATCCGGGATCTGCAAGAGCGCCCGCGTCTCATCGATGACGGCCGCTACTTTGGCGGCGGCGGCTGGCGAACGATGAAGGCGCCCAAGAGTTGCATCGGCGAGCGCATCGAGCGACCATCCCGGCCGCTTTGTGCACGGCCCCGACGAAAAGTAGGGCGTGTGCGGACGCGCGTTGGGTTTGTTCATCTTCTACGATCCTTGGAATTGATGGTTACTCACAACGGGGTAAATAAGCCCGAACCTAACGCCGCCTCGACAGCGTGGTCAACGGCGGCGCGCGCACGATCATGCGACCTTGCGTCGCGACGCTAGATCGCAGCTTACCGAATGTTGTGGCCCGACTTCGCTGTACGGCTACTCGGCCGCGGCTGCGGTGTCCTCTGCGTAGCGTGCATAGGCATTTATGAAGAATTCCGGCGGGTTCGCGGCTTGCTGAACCGCCGGCCGCTCACGCATCGCCGCGACCCAGGCGTTGATCCGCGTGCAATCGTCCGGGATGGTGAATTCACGATAGTGAGTGAGCGCTGCGAAACGCTCGAACCAAGGCCAGAAAGCAACGTCAACGATGCTGATGCTATCCCCCATCCAATAGGGATTGGAACCTAGTTTTTCGAGACCTGACTTTTCCATGTAGCGCAAGGCTTCCAATAGCTTCTCGGCCTTTTCCGGCCGGGCCGTCGGGTCGGTCCCCCGCAGCAGACCACCAAACGCGGAGGTGAAACGGGTGTTGCAGTAGTCGACCCAAATTCGTGCCAGCGCGCGGCGGCCGGGATCAGCGGGCACCATTGCCGGCGTTGGATAAACCTCGTCGATATACTCGTTGACGATGGCCGACTCGTATATCCTGACGTCGCCCTGTTCCAGCGCGGGAACCTTCGTATAGAGCGATACGCTAGCAAACCAATCGGGCTTGTTGCTGAGGTCGATCTCGATCAATTCGAAGTCGATTCCCTTCTCGTACAGCATGAGCCGTGAGCGGTGCGCAAACGGGCACGAATTCGTGCTGTAAAGTTTCAATTCTGGCATGACGGACCACCCTCTCGTATTGAAACGCGTGAAACTGACTAGTGCATTTGGCCAGAGTGACAACGCGGCGATGAAGATGCAAGGGTCAGCGGACATGCCCGTCGGCTCAAATTGCATCGACGATCGCTTCGCGAAGGTTGGTCGGCGCGCAAAGATCGCGGGTTGACTGGGCAGCGGGGCTCCGTCAAATGAACCTATCCGCCGATGACACAGACCTCCCACATTCGCCCGCTCGGACCCGAGAGCATCGCTGCGGCGGCGGCGATGCTCAAGGCCGGCGAGCTTGTCGCCTTTCCAACGGAGACCGTTTACGGGCTCGGTGCAGACGCGACAAACGACCTGGCCGTCGCAAAGATTTTTGACGTTAAGGGAAGGCCGCAATTCAATCCGCTGATCGTACATCTGCCGGACTTGGAGATCGCTAGCACCGTCGCGCTGTTTAACGAGCGGGCTGAAGCTCTGGGCCGCAAATTCTGGCCAGGTGCATTGACGTTGGTGCTCGCGCGAAGTCCGGATGCAAATCTATCGCATCTGGTTAGCGCCGGCCTGCCGACCGTAGCGGTCCGGGTTCCCGCCCACGAGGGCGCGAGAACACTTCTCCGGGAAGTGGCATGCCCCGTCGCAGCGCCGAGCGCAAATCGGTCGGGACGCATCAGCCCAACGACGGCACGGCATGTCAGCGAGGCGTTTGGAGATGAAGTCGCCATCATTCTCGACGGTGGTCCGTGCTGGATCGGTGTCGAATCAACCGTCGTCGACCTCAGCGGCGGCGACGCCGTTCTGCTGCGTCCCGGTGGTGTTCCTGTCGAGGCGTTGGAAGAGGCGTTGGGCCGAGGCCTGAATGCCATACAGAGCGACGATGGCAAGCCGCGCGCGCCGGGCATGGCTGGACCGCATTATCGCCCTTCGGTTCCGCTGCGTCTGGACGCGACGACGACACGCTCGGGCGAGGCCCTTCTCGGCTTTGGCCCGACTGACAGCGCGACGCTCAATCTTTCGACCTCGGGCGAACTGCGGGAGGCTGCCGCCAATCTGTTTTCGCATCTCCATGCCCTCGACGACGGCAGGTTTACGGCCATCGCCGTGATGCCCGTCCCGGACCACGGCCTTGGCCGTGCAATCAACGACCGACTGCGCCGCGCCGCCGCGCCATGATGCTGAACGAGCCCGGCTGCTAGAATATCGGCTCGATTGAGCGGACCGGCGGAACGCCCTTCTATCTTTCGCATTGCTTGTTGCTTCAACGGGTATGAGCTACATCCTTGACGGCAATCTCGTCTGCAAAAGGGGCAGCCATGCCAGCCGATACTGTCGGGTCCGATTTCGACCAGGCACTCGAACGCATCAAAGAAGCTGTTGGGCCCAAAGGCTGGAGCAGTGACGAGGCCGAACTCGCGCCGCTGCTCCTCGACCAACGCGGTTACTACACCGGCAAATGTGCGCTCCTGGTGCGCCCGGCCTCGACCGATGAGGTTGCGCGCGTCGTCTCGATCTGCGCCGAGCAGGGAATTGCCATCGTACCGCAGGGTGGCAATACAGGCGTCTGCGGCGGTGCGACGCCGCATCCAGACGGCCGCGAGGTCCTACTCACCCTCGGCCGTATGAACCGGGTACGCGCGACCGACCCGCTCAACTACACGATGACCGTTGAGGCCGGCTGCATCCTCGCCGATGTCCAGAAAGCAGCGGAGGCGGTGGATCGGCTGTTCCCGCTGAGCCTGGGCGCCGAAGGCTCTTGCCAGATTGGCGGCAACCTGTCGACCAACGCCGGCGGCGTCGCCGTCTTGCGATACGGCAACATCCGCGATCTTGTGCTGGGGTTGGAAGTGGTGCTGCCGGACGGCCAGGTCTGGAACGGATTGCGCGGACTGCGCAAAGACAATACGGGCTATGATCTGAAGCAGTTATTTGTCGGCGCCGAAGGTACGCTTGGCATCATCACGGCTGCCGTCCTGAAACTGTTCCCGTCGCCGAAAGATGTACAGACCGCGTTTGCGGCACTATCCAGCCTCGAGGCTTCGACCGAGCTACTGACCCGCGCACGCGCCACGAGTGGCGACGCTGTAACCTCGTTCGAGTTGATGCCGCGTATCGGTCTCGATTTTGCCCTCAAACACATTCCCGGCACCGTCGATCCCTTGCAAGATAGGCACGAATGGTATGCCCTGATCGAGTTTACGGGCGCCCGTGCCGACGGAAACATGCGGGAGAGCATGGAGGCGTTGCTCGGTGATGCCGCGGAAGCGGATCTTATCATCGATGCGACGATTGCCGCGTCGGAGAAACAGCGCGACGAGATTTGGCACGACCGCGAAGCCATGGTCGAGGCCCAACTCTTCGAGGGCACAAGCGTGCATCACGATGTGTCCGTGCCGGTTAGTAGCGTCCCGGAGTTCATCCGCACCGCGACCGCCGCTGTTGCCAAGGCCGTACCCGGCATTCGACCAGTTTCGTTCGGCCATCTTGGCGACGGCAACATCCATTTCAATCTCTCCCAGCCGACGGAAATGGGTGGCGCCGCCTTTCGCGATTTGGCCCCCTCACTCAACCGCATCGTTCACGACATTGTCCACGCACTCGACGGCTCATTCAGTGCTGAACATGGCGTCGGACAGCTCAAGCGCGATGAGCTGACGCGCTACAAGAGCGCCATCGAGATCGACATGATGCGCCGCATTCGAGCGGCGCTTGATCCGAACGGTGTGATGAACCCGGACAAGGTATTGTGAGCCGGCGCGAACAAACCGCGCAACCAAGGACGCTGCATGAGCGGCTATAGGGCACCGCTGCAAGACATGGCATTCGTCATGAACGAGCTCGGCCTGTTGCAAAGCGTGGCCGAGCTGCCAGGATACCAAGACATCAACAGCGAACTGGTTGGCAGCGTCCTCGAGGCCGCCGGCAGGTTTGCTGGCAACGTCCTGGCGCCCCTCAACCAGCCAGGCGACCGGCAGGGCTGCCGTATGGAGAATGACACGGTCCGCACGCCTGATGGCTTTCGTGAGGCCTATCGCGCGTTCACCGGCGACGGCTGGAGCGGACTCGCGGGCGACATATCGCATGGCGGACAAGGTCTACCAACCCTCGTATCCATCGCCGCCAAGGAGATTTGGGCCTCGGCCAACATGGCTTGGTCCCTGTGCCCAGGCTTGAGCCAGGGCGCGATCGAACTGCTTTCGGTGCACGGCTCGACGCTGCAGAAAGAAACCTATCTGCCGCGGCTGATCTCCGGCCAGTGGACCGGCACGATGAACCTGACGGAACCACAGGCCGGCTCCGACCTCGCCCAGCTCCGTTGCCGGGCAGTCCGCGATGGAGATCGCTACCGGATCCATGGGCAAAAGATCTTCATCAGTTGGGGCGAGCACGACATGGCCGACAACATCGTCCATCTGGTGCTCGCCCGCACGCCCGACGCGCCGGCGGGGATCAAAGGCATCTCCCTGTTCATCGTGCCAAAACTGCTGATCGACGATAACGGCAAACCTGAGCGACCGAACGACGTGCGATGCGTTTCCATCGAACACAAGCTCGGCATCCACGCGAGTCCCACCTGCGTGATGTCCTACGGCGACGGCGACGGCGCTATCGGTGACCTTGTCGGCGAGGAGAACCGTGGGCTCGAGTATTTGTTCACGATGATGAACCTGGAGCGCCTGGGGGTTGGCCTGCAGGGTCTGGCGATGGCCGAGCGTGCCTATCAGCAAGCCCGGGACTTTGCGCTGGAACGTGTCCAGGGGCGCTCACGCACCGAGGCAGGTACAGAGCCGGCGGCAATCATCAGCCACCCGGACGTGCGTCGCATGCTGCTCACGATGCGCGCAAACATCGAGGCGATGCGGGCTGTCATCTACGAAGCGGCAGCCCTAATAGACATCGCAAGGAAACACGCCGATACGGCAACCAGGACCATCGCACGGGCGCGGCTCGACCTGATGACGCCGGTCGTGAAGGGCTGGTGTACCGATCTCGGTGTCGAGCTCACGTCGCTGGCTTTGCAGGTGCATGGCGGCGTTGGCTATATCGAAGAGACCGGCGCCGCCCAGTATCTCAGGGATGCGCGGGTGGCGCCGATTTACGAGGGCACCAACGGCATCCAGGCGATCGATCTGGTCGGGCGGAAAGTTCTACGTGACGGCGGTGAGGCCGCCTTCTCCTTTATTCGGGACGTTCGCGTCGGCGCAGAGGAATTGGCAGATGCGGCGGACGCCGAGGTCATAGGCCGCCACCTGAATGCGGCGGCGAGTGCACTGGAAGCGGCTACTCGATGGCTTGTCGAGCGGGGCACCGACGATCCGGCAGCCAGCTATGCGGGAGCGACGCATTACTTGCGCCTGATGGGACAGGTGGCCGGCGGCAGCATGATGGCCAAGGCCGCGCTAACGGCCCACAAGTCGTCTCAGCAACGACGCGAAAACACTGGCTTCTACCGGACCAAACTGGTCATGGCTCGATTCTTTGCCGAGCATATCCTCTCGCAATCACCATCACTGTTGACGCCGATTACCGAGGGCCACGCGACAATCATGGCACTGTCCAGCGAACAGTTCTGACACATCCTTAGCGATCGGAGCGAAGGCGTTCGATGCCGTCGTCACCAGGCAGTGCGTTCAGCATTTCCAGAACAGAATCCCCGCTGATGGGATGGCGCGTATCGGGCGCGATATCGGCCAGCGGACGCAGCACGAATGCGCGCTCGGCCAGCTTGGGATGGGGCACCGTGAGCTCCGGCGAATCGACCCGGTCATCGCCAAAGAAAATGATGTCCAAGTCGATAAGCCGTGGGCCGTAGCGCTCGGAAGGCACGCGGCCGAGCGATGATTCCAACGCTTTCATGCGCTGCAGAAGATCGAGCGCTGTTAGCGCGGTCTTGCCGGCCACGACCATGTTGAGAAACCGCGGCTGGTCTTCGAGGTATTTTGGCTCGGTCTCGTAGATCGGCGAGGTTCTTGTCAGATCGACAAAGTCGCGGAGACCGACCACGGCGTCCTCGAGATTGCACACACGATCGCCAAGGTTACTGCCTAACGCGATGAAGACGTCGACCACGTCAGCTCCTCTTCGGTCCGCCGTCGGCCGGCGCCATCAGAATCGCGTCGGTCATTCGAGCGATCCTCGCCATCGCTTCGACATCGTGAACGCGGATAATATCCGCGCCCCGCAAAATACCGATTGCCGACGCTGCCGCGGTTCCCTCAAGTCGCTGTTCGACCGGTACGTCGAGCACGCGCCCTATGAAGGACTTGCGGCTTGCACCGAGCAACACCGGAAATCCCAGTTCTTTGATACGGTCTAGCTGATTGATGATGGCGAGATTCTGGGTGACGGTCTTGCCGAAGCCAATGCCGGGATCGAGGATGATCTGGTCGTCGGCAACGCCAGCCTCCCGCGCACTATCGACCATCTCCACCAGTTCCGCACAAATATCGGCCATCAGATCGTCGTAGACGGCGCCCCGATAACTGCCGCCAAGACGGGCGTCGAGTTCGACGTCGTTCGGCCGGCTTCGATTGTGCATCAGGATCACCGGCACTCCCCGCTCCGCCGCCAGTCCCGCCATCGCCGGGTCGGCACGCAAGCCCCAGACATCATTGACGATCTCAGCGCCCGCATCGAGCGCCGCGGCGGCCACACCAGCCTTGAAGGTATCGATTGAAACGACGGCGTCCGACAGGGCCGCAAGCGTTTTCACGACGGGAATAACGCGCGCCATCTCCTCCGCGGCAGAGACCGGTTGGGAGCCGGGCCTGGTGCTTTCACCGCCGACATCCAGGATGTCGGCACCTGCGGCAATAAACTGTCTCGCCTGTTCGCTCGCCCGCTCGATCGTCTCTGCCTCCGAGAGCAGGCCGTCACCGGAGAACGAGTCCGGTGTGACGTTGAGCACGCCCATGACGAACGTTCTGGCGCCCCAGGTGAAATGATCAACTAACCGCATGTTCGTTCAGTGGCAAGAGTTTGCAGCATCGCATAGCCGGCGCCCGCAGCCATGAGGGGACACTACGCATTCGCAGGTTAGCCATGCAAGCACGACGGCTTGACCCTAAGCGGCCTTGGCCCAGGAGAACGCGGTTGCCCCATACGGGCGGGCACACCATAATCGCCACGAGGTAACTTGGGTCGCCCAACATACAAAGGACACGGCAGTGACACTTGCAGTTAAGAAACGCCATTCCGGCGCGCCATCGTCGGAGCAAGCGAGAGCGCGGCATTACAACATGTTTGTCCGCGATCTGGTGGTGCCGTGGCGGATCGGCGTGCGCTCGCACGAGCAACATTGTGAACAGCAGATACGCCTCAACATCGACCTCCGCGTGCGCGAACCCAAGCGCCTCGACGCCGAAGACTACGGCCAGGTCGTCTGCTACGAGCAGATCGTCGACGGCGTGCAGGCGCTTGCCGCGGTGGGGCACGTCAAGTTGGTTGAAACGCTCGCCAAGCGCGTTGCCGACATGTGCCTCGCCGACCCCCGCATCGAGGACGTGAAGATACGCGTGGAAAAACTCGATGCCGTTCGGGCGGCTGCGAGCGTCGGCATCGAGATCGTTCGAACGCGCGAGGATTTTGGCAGCGATCCGACCTTGCGGATGGTCGAAGACGATTAGGTCATATACTGTTTAATGACGTCGCAATTGGAAACATAATTGCCGCACCGATGTCCGCTACCTGCCTGAAAGCGGACCTCCGGCGGATTTTCAGTCACGTCCGCTAATACCCCTTAACAGACATCAGGGTCTCGTCATGACGGGTCGACAGTTTAGCCGGGCTATGGCTTATCCAGCCGCCCGACCGGGCGCATTACAGATCGCCTGCCAGATTCGCTCCGGCGTCGCTGGCATGTCGAAATGATCTATCCCGAGCGGCGCGAGCGCATCGACGACTGCATTGATAACCGCGGCTAGTGATCCGACAGTTCCGGCCTCCCCCGCGCCTTTCACCCCTAAAGGATTGGTTGCTGTCGGGAAGGGATTGGTAGCCATTTCGAAATAGCAGAGAGAGTCGGCGCGCGGCATCCCGTAATCGAGGAACGAACCGGTTACCAGTTGCCCTGCCTGATCATAGGTGATGGCTTCCAGGAAGGCTTGTCCAGCTCCCTGCGCAATTCCGCCATGAATCTGGCCTTCAAGGAGCAACGGGTTGACGACGGTCCCAACGTCGTCCACCACGCTGTAGCGGATGATTTCCAATTCGCCGGTCTCTTCGTCGATTTCCACCTCGCAGACATGGCAGCCGTTCGGGAAGTTGGGAGCCTCCGGAACAAACGTCGCCGTCTCGGCCAAACCGATCTCGCCTCCAGGCGGAAGGTTTTGGCCGACGAAGGCCTGCCGCACGACTTCGGTCAATGCTATCGATCTGTCTGTGCCTGAGACGGAAAAGCCGCCCTCGGAGAAGACAACGTCGACTTCCGCCGCCTCGAGCAGATGGGCGGCGAGCTGCCGGCCCTTATCGACGATCTTGTCGATTGCTAGCGATATCGCGGAGCCGGCAGCGGTCATCGAGCGCGATCCCAGAGTGCCAACGCCATAGGCTACGGCATCCGTGTCTCCTTCGACCACACGGACGACCTCCAGTGGCAGCCCAAGCCGGTCGCAAACGAGCTGCCGGAATACCGTATCGTGTCCTTGTCCGTGGGAGATTGTCCCCACCAATACGGTCACCGAGCCGCTCGGATCGAAACGAACCTCCGCCGATTCCAGCCCGCCAGCAGCTTGTTCAATCGTGTTGGAGATACCGAGTCCGCGGAGCTTTCCTTGAGCTCGGGCCTGGCTTCGGCGCAACTCAAAATTCTCGTAGTCCGCCAACCGCAGTGCATCGTCCATATTCAGCTCGAACATGCCGGTGTCGTAGGTGAATGTGAGCGCAGTCTTGTAGGGCATCGCTTCGGCGGGGATCGTATTGCGCCGCCGCAGCTCAACCGGGTTGACACCCATCTCAAATGCCGCCGTATCGATTAGCCGCTCAATGACATATGCCGCTTCCGGCCGGCCAGCACCACGATAGGGCGACGTCGAGTTGGTATTCGTAAAGGCACCGGTCACCTCCACATGGATCGCCGGCGTCGTGTAGACCCCGGCCAGCGTACCGAGATTACCGAAGGCCGGAATAGGTCCATGCGACGCAAGGTAGGCACCCAGATTGACGACCGTCGATACGCTCAACGCAAGAAACCGTCCCTCCGCATCGAGCGCCAACGCTGCCTCGGTCAGATTGTCGCGAGCATGGTTATCGCTAGTGAACGCTTCGCTGCGGTCGCTGATCCATTTCACGGGACGGCCGACCAGCTTCGCCGCCCAAAGAACCAGAACGAACTCCAGATAGGTGCCCCCTTTCATGCCGAAGCTACCGCCGACGTCACCCGTAACGATGCGGAACCTGTGCTCGGGCAGACCGAAGACATTCTCCGCTAAGTTCAGGCGCACGCTATGCGGCGTTTGCAGGCCGGCGTACAACGTATAGCGCTGGTTGTTCGCGTCGTACTCTCCAATGCAGCCTCTGGCCTCAAGCGAATTCGCCGAGACACGGCTGATCGGATAAAGCCGCCGCGTGACGTGGGCCGCCCGGGCAATGCCCGCGTCGGTCGCCGCTTTGTCCCCCAATTCATGGCGGAAACTGACGTTTCCCGGACAGTCCTCCCAAATCAGAGGTGCGCCCTCCTGGACGGCCTCGACCGCCGATATTACCGGCTGCAACATGTCGTAATCGACATCGACCAGATCAGCCGCTTCCCGCGCCTGGCAAATGTCTTCGGCAATGATAAACGCAACTGCGTCACCGACATGGCGCACCCGGTCGTCCGCGAGTGCAAACCGTGTGGTATTAAACATATCCTCGCTACCGCGCTGTAACCCTGCAATTTCGCATTGCAAGGCGCCAATGCCGTCGGCTTGGAGTTCGGCACCTGTCAGCACCGCGAGCACTCCGGGCGCGGCTCTGGCTGCCTCAGCGTCGATCGAGCGAATACGCGCGTGGGCGTAGGGCGAACGCAGGACAAACCCGTGCGCCTGTCCAGCAAGTGAAACGTCGTCCAGATACTGGCCCAGACCCTTCAGAAGCCGTGGATCCTCGGTTCGCGCAATACCCTGTCCAACCGCAAATTTTTCCACAATTTTGTCCGATCTTCCGACGAAAAAACTCCCTCGTGCTTGTTGCAGGTCGCCAATATGGGAAGTCCGATGCCAGCCATCCTGTATATCAGAGGGCAAAGGAGTGCGTCACGTCCGTCCAAGTCGGATGCCGAGGACATTGGCTTGGCCCTTTATCGGGTAATGCACCAAGCGGTTAAGTTCAGGAAATGACCCGGCCAAGCGACGGCTACACGCGTTATGGCTCTTCCAATCGGTATTCTTCCTACACACCGCCCCAGATGTGCTGAGCGGCATTGACCACCAGTTCGAGCTTTCGTTTCTGCTGGTCCTCGTTGAGCTTGTTGCCTTCTTCGGTGGAGGCAAACCCGCACTGCGGTGCCATTCCCAGTTGATCGAGATCAGCATATTTCGACGCCTTATCAAATTGGCGACGCAGCGTATCGATGTCTTCAAGTTCGCCAGATTTGGTGCTGATAAAACCGACCATCACCCGCTGCTGACCATTGGACAGCAGACGCAGCGGAGCCAGGCTACCGGCACGTTCACTGTCGTACTCCAGGAAGAACACATCGATACCAGTCTGGTTGAATACTGCATCCGCCACCGGGTCATAGGCACCTTGCGCCAGCCAAGTCGACTGGAAATTGCCGCGGCATAGGTGCATGGCGATCGTCATGTCATCCGGCCGATCCTTGATTGCACCGCGCATCATCTGGGCATACTGGCTGACCAACCAATCGGGGTCCAAGCCCTGGGACTTTTTCTCTTGGCGAATCTTAGGATCACACAGGTAGGCGAAGTAGATATCGTCCATCTGGAGATAGCGGCAACCTACAGCATAAAATGCGCTAACCGCCTTGGCGTAGGTGTTCGTAAGATCGCCGAACAGGACATCAAGATCGGTGTATTCGATGGGTTTGATGTCCGCGGCGGCCGTCCTGAAATGGCAGCAGCTCGGGCCGGGAATTGTTATCTTTGGCTGCGCGTCGGTGACCGACGCCAGGTAGCTGAAGTGGGCCAGCATGGGGTGGTCGTCGGGAAAATCCAGTTTGCCCGAAATGGTCGGAAAGACTGGACGATAGGCCGCTCCCGTAAGCTGCAAACTCTGATCACGTTCTTGGTCATACAACTCGTTGTCAACCAGCTCAAATCCGTTCAGATGCTCCATGAAGTCGTATTGCCAGGCCCGGCGGCGATACTCTCCATCGGTAACGACCTTGAGTCCCACCGATTGCTGCATGACGACAGCCTGGCGAATGGCCTCGTCTTCGACGTGTCTCAACTCCTCAGCATCGATACTGCCTTCTTCAAGGCATGCTTTGCGGGCGTCTTTGACGACTTGGGGCCGTAACAGGCTGCCTACATGATCGGCGCGAAAGACAGGCTTCTGGTTCGGCATTCAGTAGATACCCTGTCGCTGGGCGAGACTACATAGTCTATTTTCAGCCATGCCAGATGTCACCTGAATAGCCGTTGATATGCGTCCAGGCGACGGCTTACGAGGCACAGGAAGGAACTCGCTGAGATCGCAGCATTTTCCGATCTCGTTTCCCAGCCCAGCTTGCTGGTCGATTTGAGACTCGCCGACCCCCGTATCGAAGAAGTGAAGGTCCGTGTGGAAAAACTCGATGCCGTTCGGGCGGCTGCAAGTGTCGGCATCGAGATCGTGCGGACGTGCGAGGATTTTGGCAGCGATCCGACCTTGCGGATGGTCGAAGACGACTAACTCATATACTGATTAAGTGACGTCGTAATTGGAAAATTAATTGCCGCACCGATGTCCGCTAGATGCCTGAATGCAAACCTCCGGCGGAGCTTCCGTCACGTCCGCTTATAGCCAATAGTGAACGTTTCCCAATCTCAGGATGTTCGTCCGCTCGTAGCCACAACAGTGCGCTCGGCCGTCCTAATCCAAAACACCAAGCTGGTTTGCCAATTCGGGGAAGCTGTCGACGATGATGTCGTTCTGCGGGTTCGGATCGGGGTCGGACGACCCCTCGGAGCCCCATTCGTCTGGCCGGCGCACGAACGCGGTCTTGAAGCCGACCGCCTTGGCGACGTCGAGACCGGAGCTGTGGCAGGCCACCATGCAGCACTCGCCTGGATCGAGCTGGAGAAGCTTGGAGGCGGTCTGGTAGGCTTCGGGCAATCTCTTGTATTTGCCGATAGCCTCGCAGGATATGACCGCGTCCCAGGTAAGGTCGTTACGCTTCGCCGTATCGATGACGTTGCGGAAGCTGAGGATCGTGAACGAGGCGCAGATGAACCTTTCGCGCAGCTTCGGCAGCGTGTTCGGGAAGTCCGGCCAACATTCGAAGTTGTGCGCTTTGTCCCACCAGATTTTACGGCGATCTTCCGCCGTGAAGGTGTCGAGACCGTTCTCGGCTAGTACTTCGTCGAGTGTCATGCGGTGCGAATCGTCTAAATTGTAAGTGGGAGGCGAGCTTTCTCCGAGGTTAAACATCCGCTTCAAGGAACGGCGCCGAAGCTCGTTGGTAATCGCCGCCCAATCCTTTTCCAAACCATATTTGGCCCCGGTCTCGGCCAGTGCCGTGCTGAAGCCGGTATGCCAGTCGAGAATGGTTCCGCCGGTATCGAAGGTCAGGGCCTTCACGTCGTCGAGGCTCATGATTACTCCGTTTCTTGTTGGCTCACCGCGACCTTGGGCAACCTTTGTCCCAGCCAGGATAACTCCTGCGTCTCGGAGGCCGATTGAATATTACTCGCTACCGACCGTCACAACCATCCAACCGCCTCTAGAATGTCGAACCAACGAAGCTTTCCGCTTTGGGTCAGAAGCAGACCTACTTCCGCTTCACACTGATGGTCCGCAGGTAGCCAGGAGCGGCCTGCGCTGAGCCCGTCATTCAGCCAATGTCCGCTTTGGGTCATTAGCGGACATCGTGGCGGGAACTCTAAACGGCTGCATTGTGACCGTAAGCAGACCCTCAGATCGTGAGCACACACCCTAGCGGCGGATGCAGTGGCGCGGCATTCGGAGCTAACCGTCGAAGACCATCTCCTAGCCCAATTTAACGGTATCGACCAGCCGCGCGCCGCGCGACGCCATGAAATAAAGACCCATGTAGTGGGTTACATCCTGGGGATGGCTCGCGGTAGCTGGCAGACCAAGCGCTTTTGCGGTCTCCAGCGGCAAGTCGTAGGTCGCGCAGCCGCCCTCGTATACGAAGATATCCCTGCAGCACGGCATCATGCCGTGGTTGCGGGCGGAAAGCGTTGTCAGAACAAAATCCATCACGCAAATATCGGTGCAAATGCCAACGATCAGGAGCTGCTCAAGTCCATACTCGTTGGCCCAGTCGACCAGGCGATTGCGCCCGTCTGCTTCAATCGCACCGACGAAACCGTTGATGCAGTCCTTGCGGACGAGCGTTGAGCCGCGCTCTTCTTCCAGCCACTTGAGCTCGGGCACGAGGTCCTCCTCACCGCTCCCTTTCTCACAATGCGGCGGATAGGGTGGTTCCGCCTTGCCCGGTTCGTGCGTGTCGAGGAAGGCGAGCATCGGCCAGCCCTGGCCGGCAAACTCGCGCGCCAGGCGATCGGTCTCACGCGAATCCCTAC
>CAZCVU010000004.1:0-22572 GCA_964501745.1 uncultured Flavobacteriales bacterium
AGGCCATTGACACGGCGCTGACGACCGGTGCGAACCACCCGATGGGACCACTTGCACTGGCCGATTTGATCGGTCTCGATACCTGCCTTGCCGTGATGCGGGTGTTGCATGACGGGATGGGCGACTCGAAATACCGTCCCTGTCCCCTATTGGTAAAATATGTCGAGGCGGGATGGCTTGGACGCAAAACCGGTCGAGGCTTCTACGACTATGCCGGCAAGGAGCCGGTCCCGACTCGTTGACCGAGGTGGCTGACCGCGGGCGGAGCGCCAGTTGGACTTAGAGCGCGTATTCCAGAAGCGGTAGCCGGCGCCCGGGTATGCTCTGCGACGCGACGGCACCGCCTGGCAAGGCAGGTAAGAAGCGTCGTTTCTTCAGGCTTAGCCAGACGGATCACGAATTCGCGGTTCATCAGCTCTCGATCAGTCAGCCGTGCTCCAGGTAATGCCGCACCAACACGGCGGCCTCGGGCGAATCCCACTCCGCCAAGCCGTCCAGACGTCCGAGGACGCGTCCGTCAGCGCTGATCAGGAAGGTTGCCGGCAGACCCTTTACGCCCAGCGCACGCGCAACCGCCATCTTCTCATCGATATAGAGGTCGAGGTTCCGGATACCGAGTTTTTCGAGGAAAGGCCGCGCTACCTTGCTGCCCTCGCGATCCGAATTCACCGCGATGACGGCAAACTCGCTGCCGCCCAAAGCAGCCTGCAGACGGTCGAGAGATGGCATTTCACGAATACAGGGTGCGCACCAAGTCGCCCAAAAATTCACCAATAAAACCTTGCCACGGAACGAATTAAGCGTGACTGTCTCGCCCGCGCCGTTCTGCATGGCCGTTTCGGGCACTGGCAGCGGCGTTTCGTTGAGGTTAAATTGTTCCATCCAGCCGGTAAGCGGCGGATTGTCGGCGATAGCGTGCTTGGCTGGCGACAACGCGACAGCGGCAAGCAGTAAAATTGCCATGAGACTCAACTGTTTCAAAGCGTACCTCTTGGGTTTGACCAAATGAGCGCCAAAGACCAGAAGAGCGCGAACGATATGTGGGGCGGCAGGTTCGCGGCCGGTCCCGGCGTGGCTATGGAGCGGATTAACGCCTCCATCGACGTCGATCGGCGCCTTTATGCTCAAGATATCGCGGCCTCCAAGGCTCACTGTAAGATGCTTGTGGACCAGGGCATTATCAATGCCACCGATGGCAAGTCGATCCTCGAAGGGCTCGACCGGGTACACAGTGAAATCGCTTCGGGAGAGTTCGATTTCAAGCCTGCGCTCGAAGATATTCATATGAACATCGAAGCTCGGCTTGCGGACTTGATCGGAGACGAGGCCGGACGCCTGCATACGGCGCGCAGCCGCAACGACCAGGTCGCGACCGATCTGCGGCTTTGGATTCGCGACGCGATAGACACCGTTGATGAGGCGCTTAAAGAGCTGCAGCGTGTACTGATCGATCGTGCCGAGACGGAGGCCGAAACCGCAATGCCCGGATTCACGCACCTACAGTCGGCACAGCCGGTGACCTTCGGTCATCACCTGCTCGCCTATGTCGAGATGATCGGTCGTGACCGCGGACGGTTCGGCGACTGCCGGGCGCGGCTGAACGAATGTCCGCTAGGGACGGCAGCGCTGGCTGGAACGGCCTTTCCCGTCGACAGAAAGGCGACCGCCGAGGCACTGGGCTTTGATGCACCGATGGCTAATTCACTCGACGCGGTCTCCGCACGTGATTTCGTGTTGGAATTTCTGGCCGCCTCGTCGATCTGCGCTGTGCATGCGAGTCGATTGGCGGAGGAGATGGTGCTGTGGTGTTCGCAGCAGTTCGCTTTCATACGGCTTGGCGATTCATTTACCACCGGCTCGTCGATCATGCCGCAAAAGCGCAATCCGGATGCAGCGGAACTTGTGCGCGCGAAGGCGGGTCGAATCATCGGTGCACTGGTGACATTGCTGGCCGTCATGAAGGGGCTGCCGCTTGCCTACAGCAAGGATATGCAGGAGGACAAGCCGCCGACGTTCGATGCGGCGGACAGCCTTGGTCTGGTAATTGTCGCGCTCGCCGGAATGGTGGCGGATATGAAGGTCCGGCCAGCTGCCATGAGGCAAGCACTCGATAGCGGTTATCCGACCGCCACGGATCTTGCCGATTGGCTGGTCCGCTGCCTCGATATGCCGTTCCGCAAGGCGCACCAGGTAACCGGCGAAATCGTTGCGGTGGCGGAAACACGGAACTGCGCGCTGGCCGAGCTGCCGCTGGAAGCGTTGCAGGATGTCGAGCCGGAAATCACCGGAGAGGTCTTCTCGGTGCTCTCGGTCGAAGCTTCGCTTGCCAGCCGGACCAGTGTCGGCGGAACGGCACCCAGCAGAGTCCGTGAGGCCGTGACGGAGGCCCGGAGGCGCTACCTATGAAACGCCTATTCAGCGCCTTTGTGATTGCGCTCATTCTTGCGCTGTCGCTTGCCGCTTGCGGCAAGAAGGGTTCGCCGAAGCCGCCTAGTGGCGACAGCCAGTATCCGCAGCAATATCCAAAGCAGCAATGAACCAATTTCGCTATCAGGCTGGCGTGCTTAGCGCCGAGGACGTGCCGCTCGACCGCATCGCAGATGAGGTCGGAACGCCCTTCTATTGCTATTCGACGGCCGAAATCGAGCACAACTATAAGGACTTTGCCGGTGCCTTCGCCGACCAGGACGCGATGGTGTGCTACGCCGTGAAGGCAAACTCGAACCTTGCAGTGATCAATACACTGGTTCAATTGGGCGCGGGCACCGACGTCGTCTCGGAAGGCGAACTTCGCCGGGCGCTGAAGGCGGGGGCGGATCCACGCCGGGTTGTCTTCTCGGGCGTCGGCAAAACGCGTGAGGAACTCAGCTACGCGCTCGATCAGGATATCCTGCAGATCAACGTGGAATCCGTGTCCGAGCTCAACATGCTGAGCGAACTAGCGGCTGCCCGGGGACAAGAGGTGGAGATCGGCCTGCGGGTCAATCCCGATGTCGATGCGGGCACGCACGCAAAGATCACCACCGGCGTTCGCGCAAGCAAGTTCGGTGTTCCAATTGCAGATGCCGCGGAAGTCTTTGCGCGGGCCGCCGAACTGCCCGGCGTGCGGCCGGTATCCTTGGCGCTGCATATCGGTTCGCAGCTCACCGAGCTCGCTCCGTTTGAGACGGCTTTTCGGGCCCTGGCGGAGCTAACGCAGGCGCTGCATGGAGGTGGTCATACCATTCGCCGGTTGGATCTTGGTGGCGGACTCGGCGTCGCATACGACAACGAGGCTCCACCTGCGGTCGGCGCGTATGCCGCAATGGTTAATCGAACCGTAGGTCATCTAGGTTGCAACCTGATCCTGGAGCCCGGTCGGTTTCTTGTTGCAAGCGCAGGCTTACTGGTCTCCCGTGTCGTCCATGTGAAGGCTGGGCACACGCGGCCGATCGTTGTCATCGACGCGGCCATGAACGATCTGGCCCGGCCAGCTCTTTACGATGCCTTTCACGCGATTCTACCCGTTCAGGAGGTGGCCGGAGGCAGTTCGCTGGACGAGAGCGATGTTGTCGGACCGATCTGCGAGTCTAGCGACACATTTGCGCGGTCAATACGCCTGCCGTCGTTGGTAACGGGTGATTTACTGGTTCTTTCCTCAGCCGGCGCCTATGGTGCGGTGATGGCCTCGACTTACAATACCCGGCGCTTGGTGCCTGAAGTCATGGTGCGCGGCGCGGCCTTTGCCGTGGTGCGATCGCGGCCTGATTTTGATGCAATGCTTGCACTGGAAACAGTGCCGCAGTGGGGCCAACGCCCGAGCGCGCGTGGAGCAGCCTGAGGCTGCTATGACATCCGCACGCTATGCCAGTCCGGAATATGGCGCCTGGCGCCTTTGGCTATCTTGGGCGGTGATCGTCTGGGAGCGGTTGTGGCTGGCGCTTTGGCCAGCTGCTGCGGTTCTTGGCCTGTTCGCGCTGCTGGCGCTTACCGAGATTCTGCTGCTGTTACCTGGCTGGCTACACAGCCTCGTCCTGGCCGGTACGGCGGGCGCTTTTGCTCTTCTGATTTGGCGCGGATTTCAGACGCTCGTGTTGCCGGGGTCCGTTGAGGCCCGTCGTCGACTTGAACGCATAAATGAGCTTCTGCATCGCCCGCTGGAAGCGATCGAGGACACCCTAAGCGAGGATGGTTCGAGCGGCGAGGCACGGGCTCTTTGGCGAGAGCATCAGCAGCGAATGCGACAGATGCTGAGTGGCCTAAGGGTGGGGCTTCCGGCGCCACGCTTGGCTGCTCGCGATCCCTTCGCCCTGAGAATTGTTCTGGCGGTGGCACTGATCGCCGTTGGCGCCGTCGCCTGGGGCGACGGATGGTCTCGAATCGGCCGGGCGCTGACACCGCAATTTGCTTTTCTCGTCCCGGCCGCGCCTGCCGTGCTCGACGCGTGGATTACACCGCCCGAATATACCGCTCACCCACCTCTGTTTCTGACTGCGCGCGACAACGGCAGCAGTGTGCGGAGGACTGCGTTTGAGGTTCCCGAGGGAAGCGAGCTGGTCGTGCAGGTCGGTGGCGGGTCCGGTGTGCCGAAAGTCGCCATCGGCAATCTCGAGCAGGATGTGGCGCAGATCGAGAAGCAGAGCTTCAAGGGGCTCTTCGTCTTAGAGGAAACGGGTCGATTGACGGTCAGCCAAGGACGGACGGTACTTGGGGCGTGGCAGGTCGTTGTGATTCCCGATGCGCCGCCGACGGTCGAGTTCGCGCAAGAGCCGTCGAGTACGCCACGCGGTGTCTTGCAACTGGAGTTCTCGGGTGTCGACGACTACGGCCTTGAGACTGTGATGGCCACCATCCGACGTGTCGATCTTCCCGACTCGCAGGAGGCTATCGAACTGGAGCTTCCGCTGCCGTCACTGAGCCCGCGGCTGGCATCGGGCAAGGGGTTTTTCGACTTAACTCCGCATCCATGGGCCGGCCTTGACGTTACCTACCAGCTCGTGGCCACGGATGGTGTCGGGCAGACTGGCGTTAGCAACGTCGTAACCGCGACTTTGCCGGCTCGTAGTTTTGACCACCCGGTCGCACGCGCAATTATCGCACAGCGTAGATTGCTGACGCGTGATCCGGTCGCCAATCGGCGGGACACGGCAAACGGTCTCGAAATCATCGCTCGACAGCCTCATCGCTTCGCCGATGACATAGTCGTCTTCATGGCATTGACGTCAGCGCAGCGGCGGCTCAAGCACGACCGGTCGGAGCTTGCCGTGGCGGAAGTTCAACAGCTGCTTTGGGATACGGCGCTCAGAGTCGAGGATGGCCGCTTGTCGATTGCCGCCCGTGATCTCCGCCAAGCTGAGCAGGCCCTGCTTGATGCGTTGTCTTCGGATGCCACGGATCAAGAGCTTGAGCGGCTGATGGCGGAATTGGAAGCGGCCCTCAACGAGTTTCTCAATGAGCTGACCGAGGCCCTCCAGGACCAGGATGCCGCGACGGTGGACGAAAATCTACTCGATCCGAATTCGGCCCTGATCGATCGTCAGGAGCTGCGGGACCTGTTGGATCAAATCCGCGAACTGGCCCGCAGCGGCGCCAGGGACGCTGCGCGTCAGTTGCTGTCGCAGTTGCAGCAGCTGATGGAGGAACTGAGGTCAGGGCAGGTTGCGCGGGCGGACCGAAACGGCAGTCAGGCGATGCGTACGTTGAGCGATTTGCAACGGCTTATTCAGGGACAGCAGGAACTGCTCGATCGGACGTTTCGTGAAGCGCAGGGGATGCAGTCGGGCCAGCAGGGCCAGCGCGGTCAGCAGGGCCAACAGGGTCAGCAAGGACAAAGCGGCCAACAGGGCCGGCCTGACCAGCAAGGGAGTACTGGCCGTGGGTCTGGCATCGGCCAGTTTGGCGGCACGATGCCGGGGGAGGCAGTGCTCCAGGAGGCGCTGCGCCGGCAACTTGGCGACATCATGCGGCGAATCGGTGAGATGACTGGAGGGATTCCATTGCCGTTCGGTCGCGCCGAGCGAGCTATGCGGAGTTCGACTGACGCATTGCAGGGTCAGAACCCTGGCGCGGCGGTCGGACCGCAGTCAGAGGCGCTCGATCAGCTCCAGCAAGCGGCCCGCGCGGCGACCGAGCAATTGATGCAGCAGCTCGGCCAGCAACGCGGGAACACTCGACAGCAGGGAACCGGCCGGATTGGGAGGCCGCGGGATCCCTTTGGGCGCTCGGTTACACCAGGCTATCGTGGAATGGACCAGGCCGATGTCAACATTCCAAGCGAAAGCGAAGTACAGCGCGCGCGAAAGATTCTCGATGAACTCCGCAGGCGAGCATCCCAGCGTAGCCGGCCGCAACTCGAGCAGGATTATATCGATCGGTTGCTACAGCAGTTCTGAAGTCAGTTGGTAGCTTGATGAAGCGGTGGCGTGTTACTCATCGCCGATTATCACGTCGCGCTGATTACTCTGTTGCGGCCTTAGCTTCTTCTTCCGAACGGGTAAAGGTGATGTCGAGCCCGGTCGCACCTTGAGCCGGGTTTCGTGCTTCCGATTCATAGCTGACGCGCTCGCCCGGCAGGACTCGGGGTTCGTCGGCAGTAAAGGTCCATTTTTGCAGCTCGGCGCCCTTGGTGTCGCGTAGCGACGCCCTCAGGATCGGAACATCGACGATCTTGCCGGTCGTATTCTCAATCTGGCCTTTGATGGTAAGGACGCGGTCGCTGCCATCGATGCTGAGACCCGTTTCCGGCGTGTGGATTACCAGGCCGTGCCCCAAAGTGTCGACCGGCAGGTTGATCATCATGAACAGCTTGTTGGCCGGTGCATACATCACCACAAGCGCCTTGCGCCAAATTATTCCGGCGGACGAAAGGACAACGATCACCGCCGCAAGGGCGATCCACCATTTGAGTGTTGATCTCTTTTGTGGTGCCTGTTGCTCGCCACGTTGTCTTGGCGGAATCGGTGGCCGTTCCGGTGCATCATCCGCTTCCGGTGGTGGAGGCGGCGGCGGCGTTTCCACCGTTTCCGGTTGTGGCGGCGGTGGAGGTGGTGGTGCCTCTTCGACGGCCGGTGCTGGCGGCGGTGGTGGAGGTGGAGCGGCTTCGGCCGCTGGTGCTGGTGCGGCTTCGGCCGCTGGTGCCGGTGGTGGTGCTGGAGCGGCGGTCGGCGCGTCTGCACCTTCCGGCATCGCGTGCCACTTGTGGGCACACTTGGCGCACTTTACGGTGCGACCTTTCGTACCCAAAGCTTCAGCTTTGACATTAAAGCGTGCGGAACACGAGGGACAGCTGAGTATCATGCCGGATGGGCGCTCGAAATTTTGGGAATTTATAGGTTGTAGACTACCATCTGGCAAGGTTGGCTGCGCTTTACGCAAAGTGGCGTTCCGTGGCATTGTGCCGCGGTAACTGGCAGCCGAATCGTCTTGCCTTGCGCGGGAGTTGAATTGCATTCGCGGTCATGCCGGCAATAAAGCGGAAAGAACATAAGGCGGCCGACAGCGTGGTTCGCTTCGAAAACGTCGGTATGCGCTACGGAACCGGGCCAGAAGTGCTGCGCGACCTGTCGTTTTCGCTGGAACCGGCATCGTTTCATTTCTTGACCGGTCCGAGCGGTGCCGGCAAATCGTCATTACTCAAACTTTTGTATCTCGCCCGACTTCCGTCGCGCGGATTGATTACACTGTTCGGACGCGATGTTGCGACAATTGCGCGCGAAGACATGCCTGAACTACGACGCCAGGTTGGCGTTGTCTTTCAGGACTTCCGCCTGCTTAACCATCTATCGGTCTTCGATAATGTGGCGCTGCCGCTCAGAATCACAGGGCAACGTGAAGCCACAACGCGCAAACATGTAATCGAACTGCTGACTTGGGTCGGTTTGGCTGAGAACCTTGAGGCCCGGCCGCCGACTCTTTCCGGCGGACAACAGCAACGCGTCGCCATTGCCCGGGCGGTGATCAGCCGACCTAGTCTGCTGCTCGCCGATGAACCTACAGGCAACGTTGACGACGCAATCGCGATGCGCTTGCTCTACCTCTTCGAGGAGCTGAATCGCCTCGGCACGACGGTTGTGATCGCCACACACAACAATGCATTGGTTTCACGGTTTGATCGTCCGCGAATGCGGCTTGAAGCTGGTAGCTTGACGTTTGAAGGACCCGCCGCCGCAGTAACCTCGATCGATGCCGATTCAACGGACGTGAGTTCGAATGCAACGGCGACGGAGCCGTCGGCTGCACCGGGCCTGGCCAACAGCGTGAATGGGTGAATAGGTTGCTGCGGCTATTTGCAGGACGCTTCGATCTTCCGTTGTCGAGAGATCCCTCGACAAAGCTGCTGCCGTGGATCGTCGGTTTGATGGTCTACCTTGCAACGCTTGCCCTGGCCGGCGCGTTGTTGCTGTCCGGCCTTCTAGATGACTGGAACCAGGGTCTTAGCGGCAAGATCACGGTCCAGGTGATGCCACTTGGCGACGAAACGGTCGAGGAGACACAGATGCGTGTCACGGAGGCGATTCGCACGCTGCTGAAGACACCGGGCATCGCCGAGGCCAAACCGATCCCGCTCGCTGAAATAGCCGCCATGCTGGAACCCTGGCTCGGCGCCGCCGCGCAGGTCATCGAACTGCCGCTTCCCAGACTTATCGATGTAACCCTGGAGGAAGAGCGAAGCCCTGATTTCGACGCCTTGTCGCAGCGCCTCGCGGAGGCGGTTCCGGGTTCGACGCTCGACGATCACCAATTTTGGCGTGGGCAACTCGTCAAGCTGGTGCGGTCACTCGAGCTCTTGGCCGGTTTGGTAGTTGGTTTGGTTGCGATTGCCGCCGTCGCCGTTGTCATATTTGCGACCCGTGGCGGGTTGGCGGTGCACCGCGAGATCATAGAGGTGCTGCATCTGATCGGCGCGCGCGACGCCTATGTGGCGGACCAGTTTCAGCGCCATGCTTGGCGCAACTGTCTCCGTGGCGGCGTTGTCGGCGGCCTGTTCGGTGTGGCAACGCTTCTCGGGCTTCGTAAACTTGGGGAGCAGTTGGATCCGGCACTGCTGCCGCCGATTGAAGTCGAGCCCTGGCAATGGGCAACGCTTGCCTTGGTCCCCGTTATCGCGTCGCTGATTGCCATGTGGACCGCCAGGCGGACAGTCATGCGGGCGCTCGCCAGGATGGTCTGATGCGCCTGCTACTGCTTGATCGCGACGGTGTGTTGAACGAAGAACGTGCGGGCTCAGTCAAGACCCCTGGCGAATTCGTCATGTTGCCAGGCGCGGCGGCCGCGGTTGCGAAACTCAACGAGCGCGGAACTCGCGTCGCCATCGTTACGAATCAATCGATTGTTGGTCGGGGCGTGATCGACGAGACGATGCTGGATCGAATACATGACAAGATGCGTCAAGCGTTGCACCAGGAGGGCGGCTGGATCGACGCAATCTTCCACTGCCCTGACCACCCTTCCAGCGCGACCGACCGACGAAAGCCTGGACCTGCGATGTTACAGGAAGCGTTACAGCAGTTTGGCGCCACGGCATCGGAAACACCTATTGTTGGCGATCAGCTGATTGATCTCGAAGCCGGCGCCGCGATCGGCTGTCCTCGTATTCTCGTCAGAACGGGCCGTGGGCAAGAGACGCAGGCGGCCGGTCTGCCGCCGCATGTGCAGCCGGTGTCGGTCTATGGTTCGCTTGCTGAGGCGGTCGATGTGCTTGTCGCAATGGAGGCGTGAGGCGCATGGCGCGACGGTCGCCAGCTCGGCTTCGCCGCAACCGGAGAATCGCGGTCACACTGGTACTGGCCGCCCTCTTGGGGGTGGTTGCTTGGGGTTCAGGACTCATGAGATTCGTCAGTCTGATACCGCGCGATGTCGCGGACACCGAGACCGTTGCCGACGCCGTCGTCGTTCTTACCGGCGGCAGTCTGCGCCTCGAGACGGGATTGCGCCTGTTGCAGAACCGGCGCGGCAAGAAGCTGTTCATATCTGGTGTACATCGCGGCGTCGAAGTTAAGGAACTCCTGAATCTTGCGAGGCGTACGCCTGAGGAACTCGACTGCTGTGTTACGCTGGGCTACCGCGCAGACAATACCGTCGGGAATGCGCGCGAGACCGCTACTTGGATGCGTGAAGAAGGCCTTCTCTCGCTGAGACTGGTTACCGCGAACTATCACATGCCGCGTAGCGTGGCGGAGTTTCGCGCAGCCTCTCCGGAGCTGGTTATTATCGAGCATCCCGTATTTCCTGGCCATGTGAAGACTGATGAATGGTGGCGATGGCCCGGCACAACGACCTTGATCATTGGTGAGTACCACAAGTTTCTTCTCGCACGTACAAGGCAGATGCTAGGCGGCCGGCCTGACGGGAAAACCGGATGATTCTTGCGCGTTCTCTGCTCTTTGCTTGTGGACTCTACTTTTGGACAGCGGGACTCAGCGTCCTTTATCTGCCGCTGCTTCTCGTGCCGCGCCGGGTTCTTGCCGTATTCGTTCAGCTATGGCTGCGTGGTATTGCCGTTATCGCGGATAGGATTTTGGGCCTACGCTACGAGCTCCGCGGTATCGAAAACCGGCTGACAGGTCCCGCTATCTATGCGTCCAAGCATCAATCAGCGTGGGAAACCCTGTTCTTTCGGCTGTTTGTTCCCGATTGTGCGTTCGTCTTGAAACGCGATCTCATGTGGATCCCGCTTTGGGGCTGGTACGTTTGGCGGATGGGGATGATCGGCATCGATAGAACCACTGGCGTGAGATCGATCAAGAAGATGATCGCACACGCACACGGCGTGCTGGCTGCGGGGCGTTCGATCGTGGTGTTTCCGCAGGGCACGCGCGTCGCCCCAGGGACGGAGGGTGCCTATCTGCCGGGAATCGCAGCGATCTATGGTGAATTAGGGACCAGTGTCGTGCCCGTTGCGCTCAACTCGGGCGTCTTCTGGCCACGTCGCCGTTTCGTCAAATTTCCGGGTATCATAACCGTCGAATTCCTGAAACCAATTGCTCCTGGGCTTGATCGGCGCGAGTTCATGGCGCTTTTGGAAGCGCAAATCGAGGCGGCGAGTTCCCGGCTTGAGGCTGAGGCGCGCCGGCAACTTGCGGCAACCTCCCTTGGCGGAGACATCGGTTCAGGCGGCGGCGAAACCGTTTCCAAGTCGGAGTTGGAGTAGTCCGGACCCAGAATTATTCTATGTAAACAACGAACTAATGTTCGATCGCTTTCCACAGAGCGAGCCTCTGAACCATTGAATTCACTCATGCCAGGCGCTTGACGCTCTCCTATGCTCCTCCTAGGTATATAGACTGGTTCAGCGCATAAGGGCCGTCGTTCATGTCGAGACGTGCCTTGCGCTCAGCCAGTACTCGCAAGAGGCAACAAACCGCATGGCAGCAATCACCGCCGTCGCCCAGCAAATCTGGGACCTTAAGTATCGCCTGAAATCGGCCGACGGCACGCCTGTGGACAGATCGATCGAAGATAGCTGGGCTCGTGTGGCCAAGGCCCTTGCGGCGGGTGAAGAGCGGCCCGAGGTGTGGTGCGAACGGTTTTACAGCGCGCTGGAGGAATTCCGTTTCCTTCCTGCCGGTCGAATACTCGCTGGCGCCGGCAGCGAGCGTAACGTCACATTGTTCAACTGTTTCGTCATGGGAACCATTCCCGACGATATGGGTGGAGTCTTCGAAAGTCTCAAAGAAGCAGCGCTGACGATGCAGCAAGGCGGTGGTATTGGCTACGATTTTTCCACCCTGCGGCCGCGCGGCGCGCCTGTTCAGGGCGTCGGTGCAGATGCATCGGGTCCCCTGAGTTTTATGGATGTCTGGGATGCAATGTGCCGCACAATTATCAGCGCCGGCTACCGGCGCGGCGCAATGATGGCGACAATGCGTTGCGACCACCCAGACATCGAAGAATTTATCAGCGCCAAACACGAGCCGGGACGGCTGCGCATGTTCAACCTGTCGGTGTTGGTTACCGACGACTTCATGCATGCCGTACGCGAAGATGCCGGGTGGGCGCTCAAGTTCGGCGAGGTGACCTACAAGTCGATCAAAGCACGTGACCTCTGGGACCAGATCATGCGTGCCACCTATGCTTATGCCGAACCGGGTGTGATCTTTATCGATCGAATCAACCGCCTGAACCCGCTGTCCTATTGCGAGACGATCCAAGCGACCAATCCCTGCGGTGAGCAGCCCCTGCCACCCTACGGCGCTTGCTTGCTGGGCTCCATCAACTTGGCGCGGCTGGTGAGCAAACCGTTTAGCGAGGATGCAGCGCTCGATGAGGCTGAATTGTCACGACTGGTGCCACTCGCCGTACGAATGATGGACAACGTCATCGACATAACCCAATTTCCCCTGGAGCAGCAGCGCAACGAGGCGTTCGCCAAGCGGCGTATCGGATTGGGTGTTACCGGGTTGGCGGACGCGCTGCTGATGTGCCGGACGCGGTATGGCAGCGCCGAGGCGGTGGAGTTGACGGAGCGATGGATGGCGGCGCTGAGACGTCATGCCTACGAGGCGTCGGTCGATCTGGCCCGCGAGAGGGGCCCCTTCCCACTGTTCGATTGCGATGCCTACCTTGCGGGTGAAGGCCTGCAGGCGCTCGACGCGGATTTGCAGGATGCGATCAGAGAATACGGCATTCGCAATGCATTGCTTACCTCCATCGCACCGACTGGCACGATTTCACTGCTGGCCGACAATGTGTCCTCAGGCATAGAGCCGGTGTTCAGTTTTCAACATCGCCGCAATGTGCTGATGCCCGATGGCGGCCATCGCGATGAGGCCATCACCGACTATGCCTACAGTCAGTACCGACGGCATTACGGCGAGGATGCGGCGCTACCCGACTATTTCGTCGATGCACAGCGGCTCATGCCGGACGAACACATCGTGATGCAGGCTGCGGTGCAGAAATATGTCGACAGCTCTATCTCCAAGACCATCAACGTGCCTGAGAGCATCAACTTCGAGGCGTTTAAGGACATCTACCAGCATGCCTATGACCTGGGCTGCAAGGGATGTACGACTTACCGTCCTAACGACATCACCGGGTCGATCCTGTCGCTGGACGTGCAGGCTACGCAGGGCGAGACCGATGCCGATCAGCCGGCGCTGCCATTGCAGCTAGAGACTGACCAGTCGGCCGGAATTATCTACATGACCCAGCCGCTGGACCGGCCCGAAGCGCTACCGGGCAGCACCTACAAGCTGCGCTGGCCGGAAAGCGAACATGCGATCTACATCACGATCAACGACATCGTTCAGGATGGCCGGCGGCGGCCGTTTGAGGTGTTTATTAATTCCAAGAACATGGAACACTACGCTTGGACGCTTGCGCTAACCCGGATGATCAGTGCCGTGTTCCGTCGTGGCGGCGACGTATCCTTCGTCGTGGAGGAGCTCAAGGCCGTCTTCGATCCACGTGGAGGGTATTGGATGGAGGGCAGTTACGTGCCCTCGCTATTGGCTGCGATCGGTGATGTTATCGAGCGCCATATGATCGACATTGGTTTTCTCCCGACAGAGGAAAAACCATTGATGAACGAAGCTCAGGATCAGATCCTGGTCAGCGCGATGCCGCGAAAGCAGTGCCCAAAATGCGGCGGTTCCAACCTCATTCATCAGGAGGGGTGCGATCTGTGTGCGGCATGCGGCTACTCTAAATGCGCGTGAGACACTAATGGCGCGAGCTTGCCCACGCTGCGGTACGGTGATTCGCGGACTCGTCGACGAGTGCCCTGGATGTGGCCTCGACCAGCCGATTCCGGTGCCGTGGTACTACATGGTGGGATTGCTTATCTTGATGTTGGCGATTGCCTGGACGGTGGTCGATTTTGACGAGCTGACTTACTTCATTACACAGTTCGGGCCCATGCGGATCGGCAATTAGCGGCCGAAACGGACGCGGCGGGGAAGGGACAAGACATTCCGCAAATGGACTATCGCCGGGTTGCCCTGGTTTTGCTAATGCTCACCATCGTTGGCGGGACTTACTCCGGGTATTGGTTCTTTGCTGCGATGAAAACAGAGCGCTTTGTTGAACGCTTGGCATCCGGCGAGTTCCCCGGCTACCGAATCGCCCATAGCGGCATATCGACCGGCGGCTTTCCTTTTGCCATTCGCTTGCATGTGGAAGAGCCTGCAATAACCACCGACGATGGGCGTGTTCGCTGGCGATGGAATGCGGCCATCTTGGAGTTGCAGCCGTGGAATCTACGGCGATACCGCTTGGCAGTCTTCGGTCCTCACCGTGTCGACTTAGGGCTTCCGCAAGATTTTCGACAGTTTGCCATAGACGCGGCGCATGCAGTTGTCGTCGCCGAGTTGAATGGGGAGGGCTCGCTGTCTAAAGCCGAGGTCAACCTTAGAGACGTCAAGATCACCGATAGCGGTGCCCGGCAGGCTACTGCAATCGCCGGGCTGGAACTTCGCCTCTCCGTCGCCGAAGGCCTGCCGGATCGGCACACAAGCCCCTCGCTCGAGATCTCGTTTAGCGCTGCCGCAATGGCCTTTCCGATGCTTGATGCGCGGCCGTTGGGCAGCGAGATCAAGAGTCTGAGGGCGGGGCTAAAGTTGCTTGGATCGATCGACCGGTTGGACGAAGCTGCTGTCGACGCGTGGCGCCGGGAGGGCGGGACATTGGAACTTCAGTGGCTTCAGGCGCACTGGGGTGCGCTGGATCTGCGTGCCGTCGGCACCGCAACCCTCGACGATCAGCTGCGGCCTCTGGCGGCGTTTACCGCTGATATTCGCGGCTTCGCAGAGGCGCTCGACGCTTTGGCCTCGATGGGGTTGGTTTCGAATGTTGCGGCAGCGACAGGACGCGCCGCAATGAATCTGATTGCGAAGCCGTCGTCCAACGGGGCTCCGGCTGTGCTTACTGTGCCGCTGACGGCGCAGGACGGCGGTCTGTTTCTGGGGCCGCTTAAGCTTGCTCGGCTGCCTTCGCTTTTTCGCTAGGTTCTGTCGCCTCAAAGGTTCCCGCCTGGCGCATTTCGATAATGCCGCGGCGGATTTCACGGGTGCGGCGAAACAGTGCTTCGAGGGTTTCGCCCTCACCCCATCGAATCGCCCGCTGAAGGGCCGTGAGATCCTCCGAGAAGCGACCCAGCATCTCGAGGATCGCCTCGCGATTGTTGAGAAAGACGTCACGCCACATTTCCGGATCTGACGCGGCGATACGGGTAAAATCACGAAATCCACCAGCCGAATAGCGGATCACCTCGCTGGTCTCCACCAACGTACTATCCTCGCCAGCCTCGCTGCTGAGTTGCGCTTCGAGGTCGCTCACCGTGGCGACGATGGTATAGGCAATGAGGTGCGGCAAATGCGAAGTCACTGCAAGAACGCGGTCGTGATGGTCAGCGTCCATCGTCTCAACGTCCATGCCGGCCCGCCGCCAGAACTGGCTGACTTTTTCGACTGCGGCTGTGTCGCAGTCCGGTTCGGGGGTAAGAATGCAGTGGCGGCCGCTGAACAATTCCGCAAATCCTGCCTCAGGGCCCGAGTGCTCGGTGCCTGCGACCGGGTGTCCGGGAACAAAGTGGACGCCTGCTGGAACATGGGGCCGTACATCACTGATCACCGAGCGCTTGACCGAACCGACATCGGTGATGATCGCCCCCTCCTTGAGCGCCTTAGAGATTTTCGCGGCGATCGCGCCGTAGCTGCCGACATGCGTGCACAGGAAGACGATATCGGCGCCAGCTACCGCCTTAGTTGGGTCCTCGTGAACGCTATCGACGAAGCCCAGTTCCAACGCTTTGTCACGGGTCGCCTTGCTGCGCGCGCAGCCTGCGATCTGGTCCGCTAACCCCTCGCGTTTCGCGACCCGCGCAATCGACGAGCCGAGCAGGCCGAGTCCGATCAGCGCGATTCGCTGAAACAGCGAACTGTCGTTCACGCCGGCGCCAGCTGCGCTGCCATCACCTCCAGCAGCTCGCGCAGTTCTTCCTCAAGCCCGACGGTGAATCGGATGCAGTCGGTCAGCCCGTATGGCGTCAGGAGATTGGTCATGATGCCCTCGGAGACAAGCCGCTTGTACATTGCCTCGGCGGCTTCGGCGTCCTTGAAGCGCGCCATCACATAGTTGCCAACTGAAGGAGCCACTTCGAGTCCCATCGCCTCCAGCTCTTTCGACAACCAGGGCATCCACTTGTTGTTATGCCCGAGCATAAGGCTGTCGTAATCGGGATCGCCTAGCGCTGCCGTTGCACATTCCGGCGCCGGTGAGCCGACGTTGAATGGCGCCCGCATGGTATTGAGGGTCCGCGCGATCCCGGCGCTGCCGTACGCCCAGCCGAGCCTGAGGGCGGCAAGTGAGTAGTATTTCGAGAAGGTGCGGGTCATCACAACATTCGAGAACTCGTCAGCCATCTCGACTCCCGACTTGTAGTCATCCTCCATGACGTATTCGGCATAGACCGAATCCAGGAAGAACACCACGTGCTCGGGGAGGCCCGCGTGCAGTCGCCGGATCTCACTGTCCGGGAGGTAGGTGCCCGTTGGGTTGTTGGGGTTGGCGATAAACACGAGCTTCGTTTTTTCGGTGATTGCCGCCAGCATGGCGTCGACATCCACTTTCCACCCCTTATTTGGCACTTCGACGGGCGTTGCGCCGCAGAGGCGCGTCACCCGGCTGACCATGCGGAACTCGTACTGACTGAACACGACCTCGTCGCCAGGCCCGCAATAACCGCGGATGATCATGTGAATCAGCGTCTCCGAACCGCAGGTGACGACAGTTCTCTCGGGATCACAGGAAAACCGCTTGCCGATTGCTTCGCGTAGCTCGCGATACGTAGGGTCGGGATAGCGATTGAGGTTACGGCTGCGCTTTTCGTAAGCCTCCAGCGCGCGCTGGCTAGGCCCAAACGGACTCTCGTTGGTGCCTAGCAGGAGGCGTTTTACGACGCCTTCTTGACCAGGCCTACCACCACCTACGGGTGGAAGTTCGTCGATGCCATGAAGTGGAACTGGCGCACTCATCGTGTTTCTCCCGCCGCAGCCGATTCGGCCAACCCAGCCTCGCCGCCGGCTTTGCTTTGTAGTTCAGCTATTGAAAGCGGTACCGCGTAGGCACCGATGATCAGGACACGTTGTATCATATCGCGAGCCTCGAGCAGGTTGAGACGCATGTCCTCGGTGGTCACGAAATCCGTAACATCGGCTAGATGAAGCCATCGATCCTGCTTGCAGGATGTGGTGAAGAGAGGTTCCAGTTTGGCCTTCCGGAGCATGTCATTGAGTGCCGTACGGGACAAGGCCTCGCTCGTCTCCATGGCGAGGATGGTGTGGTCGTGCCCGGTGCGCTCCGGTTCGGCGCGGGCAATGGCAAAGGCCTCGAGCGATCCGCCACGAGCGTTGCCCCTGCCGGCGAAGGGCAACCGTATGATGATGCGCGGGGCATCGGGAACGCACAAGCTGGGCCACCATGGGTCCGCGTCGTCGTCTGAGGGTATTGGCAGCACGCCGATCCTGGTTCTTCTGGCGGAGACCTGGGAGACGACGTCGCGGGCGACGGCATAGGAGGTCATCGGTGTCTGGCTTCCGAAATGCGTGCGTGCGAGGTCCCAATAACCCTGTTGGTTCTCCGCCGCATTGATGGCGACGGAATGGGCTCCTTGCATTGCTGTTACCGCGGCGATCATCTCGCGCCAGATTTGCACGAGCGAGGAGGCGGGAAATGGTCCGGAGTGACGCTCAACGAGGCGCCGCATGATGTCCGCTTCGCGTCCAGGATGCATGACCACAATGCCGCCCTTGTCCTTGATGTCGGCAATGCGACGCACGATATCGGTGCGCTGCATGATCAGATCATGCAGCGATGTGTCGATCCGGTCGATTTCGCGGCGCAACTCAAGAAGCGAGCGATTTGGTGTCGTCATGGCTTCATAGGGGGTGACCAGGGAAGCGATACTACTAGTGCTTGGTGTCAAGGAAATCAAAGAAAACATTGACAGTATGAGCAGGTGTCCGTAGCAATTCGCACGCTCCCCGGCCAAGACGACGCAACAGCACGAAACGACCATAATGTGCGCTCTTAACGCTATCCAAGCGGCAACAATGGAGCTTCCGGGTCACCATGTGGTGCTCGGTGGGCGTGAGCCGTTGCGGCTCGACGGCGGGGCGGAACTGAGTAATTTTCCAGTTGCGTTCCAGACCTACGGCGAGCTGAACGCGGACAAATCCAACGCCATTCTGGTTTGCCATGCGCTGACCGGGGACCAGTTCATGGCGGAACCCCATCCAATTACCGGCAAAACCGGCTGGTGGGATCTCGTCGTTGGCCGTGGCAAGCCGCTCGACACCGACCGCTACTACGTGATTTGCGCGAACGTATTGGGTGGCTGTATGGGCACGGTCGGCCCAAAGGAGACCAATCCCGCAACCGGCGAGCCCTTTGGACCGCAATTTCCGGTGATAACGGTTGCCGACATGGTGCGGGCGCAGAAGCTGTTGATCGACCACCTGGGTATCGAGCAGTTGTTTTTCGTAACCGGCGGCTCGATGGGCGCGATGCAGGCGCTGGAATGGGCTGTGCGCTATCCCAAGCGTGTCTTTGCGGCAGCGCCGATCGCGGGTGCGGCGCGTCATTCCGCACAGAACATTGCCTTTCACGAGGTGGGTCGCCAGGCCATCATCGCCGATCCAGATTGGCATGGTGGTGAATATCTGAGCCATGGTGTGGTCCCCAGGCGTGGCCTGTCGGTGGCGCGCATGGCGGCGCATATCACCTATATGTCAGAAACGGCCCTGCACCGGAAATTTGGCCGCAACCTTCAGGACCGCGACCAACTGACCTATGGTTTCGAGGCCGATTTCCAGGTCGAAAGCTACCTGCGGCACCAGGGCAGCACGTTCGTTGAGCGCTTTGACGCGAATTCGTACCTCTACATAACCCGGGCGATGGACTACTTTGACCTGGCGAAGGAGTTTGGCGGTTCCCTGACTGCCGCCTTCGCGGACACTCCGGTGCGCTTCTGCCTGACCTCGTTCAGCAGCGACTGGCTGTTTCCGACCTCGGAGAGCCGGGAGATCGTTCATGCGCTCAATGCGGCTGCCGCGAACGCAAGCTTCGTCGAGGTGACGACCGACAAGGGCCACGACAGCTTCTTGCTCGACGAGCCGGAATTCTTCAACGTGTTTTCTGGATTCCTTAACGGTTGCGCGGAGCACCGAGGTCTGTGACGCAGCCTGACGGGCGTCAAGAATCAATCCGCGTCGACCTGCAGATCATTGCAGACATGATCGAGCCGGGCTCGCGTGTGCTCGATATCGGCTGCGGCGACGGTGCTCTGCTGGCCTATCTATCGAGCTTCAAGCAGGTTGACGGTCGTGGCCTGGAACTCAGTATGGCGGGCGTCAACAGGTGCGTTCGTAACGGTCTTTCCGTGGTTCAGGGAGACGCCGATAAAGATCTCAAGGACTATCCGTCGGACGCCTTCGACTATGCCGTACTTAGCCAGACGCTGCAGGCAACCCACCGGCCTAAGGAAGTGCTGGAACATCTTGGTCGCATTGGCAGGCGGACCATTGTGTCGTTTCCCAACTACGGATTTTGGCGGGTGCGTCTTGGGCTGCTGTTCGCTGGCCGCATGGCGGCAACTGCACCCTCGCACGAAGCCTGGTACGACACGCCCAACATTCATCGCTGCACGATCAGAGATTTTGTCGATCTATGCCGCGACGTGGGATTGGTCATAGAGCGTGGCATTGCACTCGATCGCGTTGGTCGCAGGGCGCCTTTCGCCGCCACCAGCCGCGTCGCCAACCTGCTCGGCGAGCAGGCGCTGTTTCTGCTCAGAAGTCGATAGTCTCGGATGTAGAGGTCCGGGCAAAAGACCTCTTGGTCGGACCGGCATTACCACAGCGGTAACTTCGAAGCCGCGTCAGCGATCTTAGCTGTCAGCGCTGTCCGTTCCCTGCGGCTCCAGTCTGACCGGTGCTGCCGGCGCGCGACCTTCCTTGTCCTCGCCAAAGAACACCGTCTGATGTGGAAACGGTATTTCGATACCAAGCTCGTCGAATCGTTGCTTGAGGAGCCGATTGAAGCCACGCCGCACGGTCCACTGCTTGACGGGCTGGGTCTTGATGCGGGCGCGGATGACGACGGCGGAATCGTCGAACCTGTCCAATCCCAAGACCTCAATATCCTCAACGATGAGCGGACTGAACTCTGGGTCGGCTCGCAATTCGGCACCCACCTGTTTGATGACGCCGATGACTTCGTCCACGTTCTCACGGTAAGCCACGCCTATGTCCATCAGTGCAAACGAGAAGTCCTTGGTCATGTTTACGACGGATGTGACTTCGCTGAACGGAATTTGATGCACGGTTCCAGATACATCGCGCAGCCGCAGGGAGCGTACGGTTACGGCCTCGACCACGCCGGAATGGCTTCCGAGCTGGACAACGTCGCCGACCGCGATCGCATCCTCGATCAAGAAAAGCAATCCGGTGATCACATCCTTGACCAAAGTCTGTGCGCCGAAGCCGACGGCGAGTCCAACCACGCCTGCGCCCGCAAGCAGCGGGGCGATGTTGACGCCAACCTCTGACAGCACCGTCAAGGTGACGATCACGGCCAGGACCACGAAAACGAAGTTTCGCAGTAGCGGCAGCAACGTGCGGATGCGCTGACTTCGCGCCACCTCGTTGCCGTCCTCCTCGGTATGCAGGTAGCGCTCGATCGCCGCGCTGACCAACTCCCAGACGACGAGCGCTGAGGCGACGATGAGAATGATTGAGAAGATTTTCGACAGAAGGGCGCGTCCTGCGGGCTCGGCGAGCCAGCCATAGATCCCTAATCCCCAGGCTTGCAGGACGGCGAAAAAGGCGAGCAGGTAGACGAGAGTGCGAACGCCGGCATGCAACCATGGAAGATATCTGTTGGCGCGGGCCTCGAGGCCCGGCAGGCGGGCCTTGACCTCATGACTGAGCGCGAAGCCCCGGTTTATGCCGTGGTTCACGGCGGCGGCGACGAGCCGCGCGACGATGACGATGACCAGCGTGATCAACGTCGCGCGCAGCGCGAAGCGAAATCCGCCCGCGACTTCAAACACCCAGACGAGATAGATCGTGATCAGGTAGAGGATCAGTAGAATATGCCAGATATCGGCAATGCGTCGGCGTAGGTTGCCAATCGAGCCTGTACCATCCCCGCGAATGCGTGCGGATACCTGCTCGCGGTTCTGCACAATAATCATGATCAGCAGCAGGCCGATCGCTAGACCCAACAGTTTTATGAGTACGGCATGGGATGCTGCGGGGAGACCGAGTAGCAGGGCCGCGTCGATTGCAAAGAAGCCGTAGACTGACAGATAGGTAAATCGCCTGACCCAAATAAAGGCATAGTTCGCTGTTTCGTCTTCGATCGACAAGACGCGCAGAGTCTCCACCCGTGGTGCAAGAATCAGTCGTGCCACGACGAGTACGGCCCGTGAAAGGAGGCTGGCGTTGATGACTGCGACGGCGACCAAGCGGGTTATGCGCTCGGGATCGAGTAAGGCCAGTGCGCCGTAGGCAGCGCCAGCGAAGGCAAGTACCGGCACGAGGTCGAGTAAAGTCCGTACGACCAGCAACGTCAGGCGCAGCCACAGCCGATCCTCGACGCGAGCTTCGACAGCGCTGCGCGGACTGGTCAAAAGGCTGCGCACGATCCACTGCGCGAGGATACCTGCCAGCAGGACGAGAATGATGCCTCCCGCGGCGGTCGCCAGCGTCGCGCGTGCATCCGACTGGCCGAGCGCCCCGCGAATCCAGCGAACCTGCGCGGGAATATCGAGCAGTGTCGCGGCCGCAGTGACCAACTGGCTGCTCACGTTGTCGACCCGCTCGCTGATCTGGTCGAGGAATTGCGCACCGCCGCGGCGCTGTTGGGCCGGTGGCGCCAAGTCGTGTTGTGCGGCGATCAAAGCTCGCAGTTGATCGAGAAATACCGCGCGCTTTGCATCGTCCTCAAGCGTTGCCGCAAGCGCTTCGAGCTCGCTTACGTTGGCGCCGTCAATCGCGGTCTGCTGAGCGCCTGAGGGGGCAGCACTGACGCCAAGGCTCAGCGTGACAGCCAACGCGACAAGTGCTCGGATCAAGATAAGACGCATGAGGGAATGTGTGTTACTCGCCGACGGCCCGAGACTGTAGCTTGATGCTGGTCTCAAGTCACACTGATTTGGTCGGCTCGCGGGCTGCGGGCGCTGTCAGCGCAGCAGCTTCGTCTACAACTGCCCGGGTTAGAGCCGGTTGGCTCAATGCACAGATTGCGGGGCCGGCGATTCTAGCGGGGTGTGATATGGCGGCGGCGCCAGGCGCGAAAACCGCCGAGTCCGGCAGCGAATAGGCCAATAAGGATTGGAATCAGCGCGATGTTTGCGAAACGCAGCATGCCCTGCAGCGTTTCGATGTCCTGTCGCAAAGCCAGCTGGACCTCTCGCAACTCGCTCCTGGTACCGATTAGCTCCTGCCTGAAGGCTTCGAGCTCTGCCTGCTGTTCCTCGGTGAGGATTACCTCGGCACCGGCGTCGGCTTGCTTGCCCTGCTCCAGCGACTGCAGCTTCTCCTGCGTTTCGGCAACCTTCTTCTGCAGGCGCTGTTCCTCGGCCCGGAATCG
>CAZCVU010000005.1:0-22176 GCA_964501745.1 uncultured Flavobacteriales bacterium
GGCGACAAGTTCCAGGTGTTCGAGGCCCGAGATGCGCGTACGGGCCAGCGCGTGCATGGTCTGATCGAGGTTGTTCCAGTCGGCTGCCATGGTGAACGAGACAAAGGTGTAATTTCCGTCGATCATTTCCTGCACCATTTCCTCGCGGCTCGGCGGACTGTCGTGCCCGGCCAAATACATGACCATATCGCACAGGATCGCGTCGCGGTGCAGCGCCGCTGCTTCGCCGGAAACATTCCAGTTGTCCATCGCACATTCTCCTTTGACAGCCAACCCACCGACACTGGCGCCGTGTCAGATGAGTGGCCGATAAAGCATGATCGTCCTTTTGAGCGCTTAGCGTGCGAGCACACACGCAACTGCGCGCCCGATCGTCCGGTCCTCCGAAATCGCCTGTGCCATACGATTGTCGATGTTATTGGGAATCGACGCATTGGCCCAGTATCACTAGCTTCTTCAAACCGCATTGATTTGCCTCATACACGAACCTGGCTTCGGTGGTGCTGCAATCGGCGCTATCTTGAAGTAGGAGAGATGGGTCACATGACTGAATGGAACATTTCCGAAGAAGCAGCGGCGCTGCACCGCGATGCGCTGGTGTGGGACATGACGGTTGTCTGGATGCTCAGCGCTCCTGTCGCGTATAAGCTCGAACTGCTCTCCAGGCTCGCTGCCGGTGGCTGCGACGCGGTCTCGCTGGCGCTTGCGTACGACTGGGGTCGTGAGGAGCCGCTGGCCATGCTCGCGCAGGAGCGTGCCTTGCTGGCGGAGCATCCCGATAGGTTCGTCTTGTTTGAATCGGCTGACGATATAATCAAGGCCAAGCGGGAGGGAAGGTTAGCGGTGGACTTCCATTTCATCTCCTACCCAAGCCGCACCGACATCGCCATGCTAGAGGATTACTACAGGCTCGGCGTGCGCCACTTCATTTGTCACACCCCGAGGGCAACAGAAGGCGAGAACCATATCGAGAGCGACGACGGCAGCCTAACCCGTTTCGGCAGCGAGTTGGTGAAGGAGATGAACCGCCTGGGCATGATCGTCGACGTCTCGCATTCGAAGTACCAGACCTCCATGGACATCCTGGAGCTGTCGAAGGACCCGGTGATTTTCTCCCACTCGAATGCGGCCGCGCTGTGGAACCATTCGCGCAACATCCGCGACGACCAGATCAGGGCCAGCGCGAAGTCCGGTGGCGTCATCGGCGTCGTCGGAACCGGCACGTATATCGGTGACAACGACAACTCGACGGAGGGGCTTGTCCGGCATATCGACTACGTCGCCGAACTGGTCGGCCCCGAGCATGTCGGGCTCGGCATCGACTACATTTCCGGCTTCGGAGCGCCATATCCGCCTCAGCCCGCAGGCTGGAACGAAGAACGGCATGTTGAGGGACACCGGATCGCCTCAGGCGGCAAATCCGAGGCGCCGCGGCGGGAGGACATCAAATACGTCGAGCCCGAGGGGATGCTTCCGATCACTGAAGTGCTGATCGACCACGGCTACAGTGAGAAGGAGATCCGTGGCATCGTTGGGGAGAACTGGCTGCGGGTGGCGCGGCAGGTTTGGAAACAGCCTTACCCCGAAGCGGCAAGAATGGAAGCCAGTTCCTAGGCGATCCGGGCGAAAAACGCATTAGTTCATCGCTCCCTTCGTAGGCTTCGCCGCCCACTCGGCCTGCATTGAAAACATCCGCATTGATACCGGTGCTTGTGTCTGCTCTTGGCTACCAGCGGACGATATGATGGCGTCGACGACCTGGACGGGCGGGCTAAGTGGAAGGCGGTACTGGCTCTGCACTTGCCATCAATAACAATTCAGTGTTCGTCGATGGCAAAGCGGCATATCCTGATCGTACGGCGGTGCCATAGCAGTTTGGGCACCATGCTAAGGAACATCTATCGACAAGGCTTCTTAAGGGGAGACGAGATGGACAGGACCGCTGCGGATATTCTCGGCAAGGAGGCGATCGAAGCTCTATTCCGGCCGATCGAAGAGGCGCGCGGCTTGCCGACCAAAGCCTACACCAGCCAGGAATTCTTCGATCTCGAGCAGCAGCTGCTGTTCCCGCGAACCTGGATGGGTGTGGCCTTTGATACCGACGTACCCGGACCTGGCGATGCCATGCCGATCACTGCCTCGGGTTTGCCACTCATCATCGTACGCGACCGCAGCGGAGAGGTTCGCGCTTTTCATAATGTCTGCCGACACCGAGCCACCATCATCCTGCAGAAGCCCGAGACGGGGTTGTCAAACCTTCAATGCCCCTACCACGCCTGGACCTGGGACCTTGAGGGCAAACTGAAGGCGACACCGTATTTCGACGGTACGCCGAACTCGGAGAATTTCCAGGTCGATCCAAAGGAAAATGGCCTGGTGCCGGTCCGCTGCGGCGTCTGGAACCATGTCGTATTCGTCAACCTCGAAGGCAATGCGCCGCCGCTCGAAGACTATGTGGCGCCGGCAGCTGAGCAATACGCCTGCTTCGACCTCGACGACATGAAGTTGGGGCACCGGATCGATTGGGAATATGCCGCGAACTGGAAGCTGGTGAACGACAACTGGGAGAATTATCACAACACCTGGATTCACGCCGGGATCTTCGACAAGATGTCCGACGAGGTAAATGTGGAGACAGGCGAGCTCTACACCGATCAACTTGGTAACGGATCGGTCATCACGCTTTGCGGCAACGACAAACGGCCGCCGGGCGTGCGCAAGCCGAAGGGCCCCGGTCCCAAGACTCCATTACCGATTCCGCTGAAGCCGGGTGCCAAGCAGGGTGGCGGCAGTAACGCGATCCTCCCAAACACGACCGTATCGTGGGGCGGCCCGACCTACGCTCCAGTCGTCTACACGCCGATCGCGCCGGACCGGACCCTTGCGCGGATGGCGTTTTATTTTGCCGGCGAGGCGGCATCCGGCGACAAGTATGCCGAAGCGCGCGAGGATTCCCTCGATCGCTGGTTGGGGCATAGTCAGCAGCTTGAGGACCGCACCGGAATCCGTCCGCAAGATCACTTCTGCATGGAAATGCAGCAGCAGGCCCGGATGTCCCCAGCTGCGGACCGGGTTCAGTTTTCACCCGCCTGGGAAAACGCCATCCACTATTTCCAGAAGTGGGTGGTCGAACATTTGTCCTGATTGCCCAACAATGCCCGGAACGGTCCAATCCGCGTCGCCTTAGGGACATCTGTGGTCCCCAAAGGTGATTGAATGCGCTCTAGTTATTGGCGGTCATTTGGCATACCCGATCCTACTGCCAAGCTCTATTCTGCGGTACAGGCGGATTCGGAGGAGGTGTGAACTACCAACAATTCACGGAGCTGCGCGAAGGGCTGACCGCCTTGTGGTCGGAAACCCCGGAGCCGGAGCTCGAAGCCCGATTTACCGGTGCGGTCGCTCAAAGTCAGCGCGCATTGATGTCGTCCGCGTACAAGGGAACCGCAGCCCTGGACATCCGCGAACCACAGATCGCGCGCCATATTGAGGCGCTGCAGTCTGGCCCTGAGACGCACGGCTGGGCGAATGCGTTCCTCGCGCTGTCGCTCCATGAGTGGGCGCACCGGCTGCCACCGCCGCCCGACCTGGCGCACGTTCCCGATTGGCTCTTGAGCACTTTCCTTGAGTTCCAGTTTGCCGCGCCGACACTGTTCCGTGAGAACGGTGACGCGGATATGTATATTGCGCGTTTGGAGCAGTGGTTTGACATCATTCTGGCTAATGTCGAGGGGCCGGATGGGCGCTACGCGCAAGCGGCATGCGTAGCCACAGAGAAGGCACATAGCCACGTATTCGGTTACCTAAGCGAACAATCCGTACGAAACCCAATCACCAAGGCGCGGCAGATTCAGGCGCACCTGATGGCTCAAGACGGCCATGTATTGGCACACAAGCTTGCGGTAAACCCGAAACGTACACATACACGTACACATACGCGTACGCCTGAACATAGGCGGCTCGGCCTCTATCGCGCTTGCTGGTCTGGGACTGAGCTGCTGTTCGTTTTGCCGCTCCTCCGGCACCTCGACCGGGACGAGTTCGAGGTCGTTCTATTTGCCGACGAAAGCGACGAATCGGATGAAGAGGCGTTGTGCAGGGGTTACGCCGATTCATTCGTTCTGCTGCCTGCCGAGCTCAAGCAAGCGGTTGCCGAGGTGCGTTCGCAGGACCTTGATTTGCTTTTGATCGCCACTTTTCTTGCACATGCCAGCGATCGCCGGGCGCAATTCGCGATGCACCGGCTGGCGCGGCGTCAGGCGACCTATTTTACCTCGCCCACGACGTCGGGAATGCCGCACATGGATTACTTCCTGACCGCTACCGGACTCGATCCGCAGGCCGACGACGACTACAGCGAGACAGCGGTCTTGCTACCGGACCCCGGGCTCTGTTTCGACAGGGAATATTTCGAAGAATTGTGGCGCCCGCCGGCGCTTGCACGGGCCAAGATCGGTGTCGAAGAGGATGAGATCCTATTCATCTGCACAGGCGCCCTCGCAAAAATCTCCGCCGCGCAGCGGAGTTGTTGGTACGAAATCCTCAAGCGGCTGCCGCAGGCACGCGTCCTGACGACACCGATCAGTGAGGCCAGCATGCTGGCCAGCCTCGATGCTGTACGACGGACGATTGCAGCCGAGCTTGCTAGTGCGGGGCTGGACCAGGCGCGCGTGATCGTCAGCGATGCGCGTGGCTCCGACACGATCCGCGCTCACACCAAGCTCGCCGACGTGTTCCTCAATACCTTTCCGTTCGGCGGTTCGGCGTCACTCGTCGAAAACCTGTTGTTCGGGCCACCACCGGTGGTGATGCGGGGTCAAAGGCTTGCCTCTCGCATGGCCGAAGTGATCATGCGGGAATTGGGGCTGGACGACTTGATTACTGACACGCCTCGGGAGTTCGTCGAATTGGCCTGCCGGTTAGGTGAGGACCGCAACTTTAGGGAAACCGCGCGAATGCGCATTAAGGCGGCGATGGCGGAACCGAGCCGGATCTTCGACATGGCGCGATTTGGCGCCGAGGCAAACCGCGTTCTCCTCGATCTCGCACAGTAGAGCGCCTCCGCCAGCGAGTTATGTGAAGTTGCGGATGAAGGAATGCAGGCTTGGCCAGTTGCCGAGATCGTCGTAGCCGCGCAACTCAAATGAAGTTAGGCCAAGGCCAAGCGCCTCGATATCGACCGGTTCGCGACGAATCGACCGCGTCATCATCTCAAGGAGTGGCCGCCCCGCGGCGCGGCGGAACCCAAAGGCACCCCAGAAGCAGTTGAAGCCTTGTTGACCCGCCTCAGGCTTGTCGCAGAACGCAGCAACATGACCGTCCGCGGTAACTGTCAGGGCGCCAAGCGTAGAGAGCCGTTCGGGATCGCTTTCGCGCATATGGGCGAAGGCCACTTCGTGATCTTCCAGCAACGCTTCCATGGTCGGTACGACGGGATATTCCTGCTGTTCTCGCAGATAGCTGTCGGGCAACAACACTAGATTCTTCTCTGCAAACAACGGCTCGGCTGAAAGAACGCTGCCCGCCCATTCGAAATTGGCATCGTTGAAGTAGCAAAAGCGAATCTCGAACGCCTGCCGCCATTTGTCGAGGAATCGCACGATTTCCGCCTTTTGCGGCGTCAAGACGACGGTAACCGAGTGGATGTGCTCGCGGTGCGGTTCGCAAAGCCTCAAAGAGAGATCCAATAGCGCCGTATTCTCAGCGATCAGGTGCGTTTCCTTGGCATAGGCAAGACCGAGCCGTGTACCGCTGCCGGCGCAGGGGAGAATGAGATTTAGGGGCAAACCGGTTCTCTCGGCGACGTTGGGGGCGGCGGCACTTTAGGGAATCGGCGCGATGAAGCCAAGCATTGCACCAGGGTCGTGCGGCAAAACGGGGTCGACGCTCTGTTCTCCGCCGAGTTGGCGGCGGTGGACCGGAGACCGCGGTGTGCGCTAAGAAAAGCTGTTGGTTTGAGTGTGCGAGGAGTTTGCGATGCATCCTTCGCGATGGCGAGCACTCGCGGAAGACGGGCATATTACGGCGCAGGTCATGCTTGGCCTGCTGCTTTACGCGGGCGACGGCGTTCGCCAGGATTTCTCGGAGGCGGCAAAGTGGTTTCGCGCGGCCGCTCTGCAAGAGGACGCGCGCGCGCAGTTTAATCTCGCCGCAATGTACGAACGCGGACTTGGCGTTGCCAGGAACGAGTCTATTGCCGCCGAATGGTGCCGCCGTGCAGCCGAGCAGGGACAAGCCGTGGCACAGGCTAGGCTTGGCTATTTCTACAGCAAAGGCCTGGGCGTCGAGCGCGACGAGGAAGAAGCGACGAACTGGTATCGGCGTGCCGCGCTACAAAATCATCCGGCCGCTCAGTATGACCTCGGCGTCCAGTATGCAAACGGTCGCGGGGTGGATCAGAACGATGCGACGGCAGCGAATTGGTTTCTTCTTGCCGCAAGAAACGGTTTGGCCCGGGCGCAGCTGGTCTTGGGTCTCAGTTATGCAAATGGAAGAGGGGTCCCTCGCGACGCCGCCCAGGCCGTGACATGGCTGCGCCTTGCTGCTGAACAAGGGCTCGGCCGGGCGCAATACAACCTCGGGGTTATCGTTGGCAGGGGGGCGGGTGTTGCAAAGGACCTGATCGAGGCCGTTATGTGGTTGAGTCTAGCTGGGTTGCGGGGCGAATACCGCGCCGATGATACTCGTAAATTCTTTTCGCGGCAGATGTCGAGAGAGGAACTTGCTGAAGCACGGCGGCGAAGCCGTGAATGGGTCGCGCAACGGCAGCCGGCCGCAGCGCCGGAATTGAAACGGCGTGCCCTGCCCTAAGGAGAATCCTCGATGGCCTGGTAGTCGATCGGCTTATTGAGGTCGATCGATTGATCGCTGGCTGGCATCGGGTATTTCAAGCCGCTGCCGCAATTGAACAGCACGGCCGACTCGCTCGCGTCAACCAGACCTTGCCGTAGCGCTTTCTGATAGGCAGCAAGGGTCGCGGCACCCTCCGGCCCCATCAGCAAGCCATCTTCTGCCGCTACAGAAATCTGCGCCGCCACTATTGCGTCGTCGTCGACAGCGATTGCGAAGCCACCGCTCTTTCGGACAGCTTCTAGGATGAGGAAGTCCCCAATCGCGGCCGGTACGCGGATCCCGCTGGCGATTGTGTAGGCGTCCTGCCAGACATCGGCATGCTCCTGGCCTTCCTCGAACGCCTTGACGATTGGCGCGCAGCCAGCAGCTTGCACAGCGACCATGCGCGGTCTGCGGCTGTCGATCCAACCAATCGTTTCAAGTTCCTCGAAGGCCTTCCACATACCGATCAGGCCGGTACCGCCGCCGGTTGGATAAAAGATCGTATCGGGGAGCCGCCAACCCAGCTGCTCGGCCAACTCGAGGCCCATCGTCTTCTTGCCCTCGATCCGATACGGCTCCTTGAGGGTAGAGACGTCGAACCAACCCATCTGCTGCTTGCCTTCGCCAACGATCCGTCCGCAGTCGTTGATCAGACCGTTGACGCGCCAAACTTTTGCACCTTGAAGGGCAATCTCGCGGACATTGACTTCCGGTGTGTCATCCGGACAGAACACAAACGCTTCGATGCCGGCACGGCTACAATAGGCGGCGAGCGCGGCTCCGGCATTGCCATTGGTCGGTATGGCCATGCGTGTGATGCCCAGTTCTCTGGCCATACTGACGGCCAGTGCAAGACCTCGAGCCTTGAACGAGCCTGTGGGCAGACGCCCTTCATCCTTGACGATGACACGTTCGGCGCCGAGAGACTGCGCAGCTCCCTGCAGTTGAACGAGCGGCGTCATGGCTTCGCCGAGCGAGACGATGCTTTCCTTACGTCGAACCGGCAAGAGTTCCCTGTAGCGCCATAGATCGGCCTCCCGTGACAGCAACTCTTGCTTGGTTAAAGCCGTCGACAATGCCTTCAGATCATAGCGGACCAGGAGTGGCTTGTCGGCGTCGGAAAGACCGTGCAGTTGATCGGCAGGGTAGTGCTTGCCCGTTTGACTGCACTCTAAGTGCGTCGTGAAGGTCGGTCGGTCGGTGGCGGCACTGGATTCCAACATGGACAGCTTTCGGCGATGGCTTTGTTGATGAAAAAAGGCGCCAGATGCGGCGCCCGCTCTCTCTTGGTGCAGGAGCGTTGGGCGTCAGACGCCCAATGTATCCAACAGCTGATTATGAAAGAAGTGGATATTGCGTTCCCAGACCGGCGAGAACACCACCTCGTCAGCGACCGGCGACTGCCGCGCGATCTGCTGCACCTCCCAGATGCCGAAATCCTGGCTGCGAATGCCGTCGCGCCCGCTGACCGAACGCGTTTTGCCGAGCCAACGGTCCAGCACCTGCTTGCGGCCGGCGGCGTATTTCTTGGCCTTGGCGGCCTCACCGACAAAGAAGAAGCCGAGCTTGGCGACGGTGCGGTCAGGCGCGATCGGGTCGGTGATGACCGAAGCCAAGTGGTTGTTGGACACCGTTATGGTTACGTTCGGAAAGATGATGCTCGTGCAGGTATTGTGCTCGACCCCTGGCGGCATCGGGATCAACGGCAGGGCATGCGCCGCATTGCCATAGCCACCGCTATCAGAGCGCGGCGGACGGCCCTCGCGCGTCTTCAGCGTCACAAGATTGTCCCACTGCAGCGTATCGCTCCACGGTCGACCCGTCTTCATTTCGAGATCGTCGGATATCTTGTTGAAGATGCCCTTGTGGACCCAAATGTGATGGTAGGTCTCCCAATTGTCGTTCTGCAGCTTCCAATTGGCCTTGAACTCCCAGTCCTCACGCTTGGCGACGCTTGTCGCACCGAGGTCGGCCCCCTGGATCAAGTCTTCGAGCGGCTTCACGTGCTGCTCGATGGGAGGCGCATTGCCATCCATATTGACGAACACCCAATGGTGCCAGACAGCGCAGCGCACCGGCACCAGGCCGTACTTGCTCCAGTCGAGGTCCGTGTTGCGGCCGTTCTTGGTGCCGTCGAAATAAGGGATCGCCTTCAGCTTGCCGTCGAGGTCCCAGGCCCAGGCGTGATACGGGCAGGTCAGCGACGTCAGGCCCTTCTCCGGCTGCGTCAGAACCATCGAGGCGCGGTGACGGCAGACGTTGTGGAAGGCCTTGATCTCACCCTGCTTGTTGCGCACCAGGATGATCGGCAGCTTGCCGACCATGATCGGCATCGCATCACCGGCCTTGGGGATGTCGCACGCAAAGCCAACCCCCATCCAGGTGCGCGGGAAGAACTGTTCCTGCTCGAGCTCGAAAAACTCCTGGCTCGTATAGGCAGCCCCGGGCAGCCCTCCCGCCTTCTCAACCGGCCGGCGGACCGCCGCGATCGCCCGCTTGCCCAGTATCTCTTCTACCGTCCGCGTCATCATCAATTCCTTTCAAATTCATCCCTGTACCCGACCATGGACGCTGTTTGACATGCAGTGCGGGATCACCGGTGCGTATCAAGCTGTTGATGCGCTTTTCCACCGTGAGCTGAGAAATCTACCATGGCGGCGTTTGCGATGTCATGTGGTCGAGAACAGCCGCAAGTTCGCTGATCGCCTTGTCTTCTGCGCCGTTCGTCTTGCCTGTAGACCAGCTGCAACGGCGTTACCGATTGAACTTTACTCTTGATCTGCAACGCTTTAGTGCAATATTACAAGATTGAAGGTTGAATCGAGTAGCAACTCCAAGAGCGGGGTACAGTGATGGCTGTAGACGGTGTACCCGGACCGGTTGCACCCGCTACCAGTTCTGGCGGGTTCAGAGATGAGAATCCAGTTCTTCTGGAAGACGAGAATAGTACCGTCGGGACCGTTGAGGCGCGCAATGAAGCCCGCATCGAAGGCGGTGCTCGTGCGGAGAATATCTCGATTTCTCAGCCGACGACTGCACCGGCGGCGACTGCCGGCAGCGCAAATGTCTCGACCGATGGCGTCGTCACTGCTCAAACGGCTGGAGAGCAATCCACAGGACCCACGGTTGACGCAAGCGCTGGCACGCCCGGACAACCCACACAGGGTAGCGCGGTCGATATCATCGTCTGAGCCGGTATCGTCGGATAAACGAGGTCCTGTGACCCGCAGTTTCATTGGGTCCCCAAGAGAGTCTGCTCATTTGCGCGCCAAGCACGCCGCCCACAGGCGTGGTTGTCGATTGGTGTTGGGAGTTTGCGAACAATCAACCGTCCTTCTGCGATGCCGCTCCGACGATCATTGAGCGGCGTTTTTCCATTTGGTCTATGGACCTTCGCCTTCTTAGTGCATTTAGCGGGTCCAGCGCTCGCGCAAAGCGAAATTGTCGAGCGTGCGGAGAGCAGCCTTGGCGTTTCGCGATGGACATTGCCCGGTGCGGTGGTTGGGCAGGAATTGACCAGACAGCCGGCCGAGCGACTGCGTGTCACCGCGCAGGACGGTCAGAGCTCGTTCATGGTCAAATTGGGCAAGCTGGCGTTCCGCTCGCCGCTAACCTTAGGCGGCACCGCGCGGCGCCTCGGTCTATCCTGCAACACCTGCCATCCCGCCGGCGCGGTCAATACAGGCTTCTTCTTTGCGGCAGTATCGAACCGGCCCGGCAATCTCGATGTCAGCCATTGGTTGTGGAATCCACTGGCTGACGACAGCCTCGCCAATCCAATCAATATCCCATCGCTGCGAGGCGCCCGTTGGACGGCGCCATACGGCAGGGATGGGCGTTTCTCCAGCCTGGCCAGTTTCACACGCAACGTGATCGTCAACGAGTTCGTCGGAGTAGAACCGGACCCGCTGCTGCTCGACGCGCTTGTCGCCTACCAGCGCGAACTCGATTTTCCGCTGAACCCCGTGCTTGGCGCGGATGGTCGCCTGATTGCGACTGCGCCTGATAGCGCACAACGCGGCGCAGCGCTCTTTCGGCGGGATTGCACCAACTGCCACATACCGTCGTCGGCGTTTGTGGACGGCCGCAACCATGATGTCGGGACCGGTGGCTACTTCGATACACCTACACTGCGCGGCTTATCGGAATCGGCGCCGTATCTGCATGACGGTCGGGCCGCCGATCTGCCGGCCGTGATTGAGCATTTCGATCAAGCATTTGATCTCGGCTATGACGCCACGCAGCGGACCGACTTGGCAGTGTTCCTTGAAATGCTCGGTGCGGTCGACATGGCACCGACGCAGCTCACGGTAACCCGGGATATGGCGCTCATCGACGAGTTTGGGAGCTTGCTCCAAATACCATTGGAAGATGAGAATCTTCCGCTTGTTGATCGGATCGCCGATATGCTCCGCATCGAGCTTCGGCGTGTTCACGAGCGTTTTCACCAAGCCGCACATCAAGCGCAGCGTGCGGTGCTGGTGGACTTATCGGTCCTTCTGGGAGAGCTTGTCGATGCCGCGCGCGGCGGTAAATACTCGCTGGCTTTACAAGGACTTTCTCAATGGCGCCACCGAATCGCTGCAGCGGTGGTGGTTCTTGAAGCGGGGGCCGCAATCTCCCTTTACGATCCCGACGCCTTGCAGGCGGCTATTGCCAAGCCTGAATGAACCCCAAGGACGTCTGAAGGAGAATCGATATGTCGCCGGACGTTAATCGCCAGATTTTACTGGCGGCAAGACCCAAGGGCGCGCCTAGAGACAGCGACCTCCGGATGATTGAGACAGCGATCCCGGAGCCGGCCGAAGGCGAACTACTTTGCCAGACGGTTTATCTTTCCCTCGATCCCTATATGCGCGGCCGCATGAACGCTGCTAGGTCGTACACCGTGCCGGCGGAGATCGGTGCGGTGATGGGTGGCGGTACGGTGTGCCGCGTCTTGCGCGCGCGACTGGATGGATTTGCCGATGGCGACTTCGTTGTCGGTAATACGGGATGGCAGGACTACAGCGTCGTTTCCGGCGATGGTCTGCGTAAGATCAACCCCGCCGACGCGCCGATCTCGACGGCGCTTGGCGTGCTCGGTATGCCGGGCATGACGGCCTACACCGGTCTCCTCAATATCGGTAAGCCGGTGCCTGGAGAGACACTTGTTGTCGCGGCGGCGTCCGGCGCCGTCGGATCGGCTGTCGGCCAGATGGCGAAGATTTTGGGTTGTCGCGTCGTCGGCATCGCCGGCAGCGCCGAGAAATGCAGCTACGTGGTGGACACACTGGGTTTTGATGCCTGTCTCAACCGTCGTGATCCCGATTTGGCGACGGCGCTGGATACCGCCTGTCCTAAGGGTATCGACATCTATTTCGAGAATGTGGGAGGTGCCGTGTTTGAGGCCGTATGGCCGCTGCTCAACCCGTTCTCGCGCGTCCCCCTATGCGGGCTTATCTCGCAATACAACGCGGCATCGCCGTCGCGGGGACAGACTGGAATACCAACGCTCATGCGCAGCGTGTTGACCAATCGCATTAATATGCGCGGCTTTATCGTCAGCGATTTTGCCAGCCAGGCGGAAGATTTCCGCCGCGAGATGGGCGATTGGATTCGCTCTGGCCTCATCAGCTATCGAGAGGATGTGATCGACGGGCTTGAAAATGCGCCGCGCGCCCTTCAAGGCCTTCTCAAGGGCGCAAACTTCGGCAAGTTGCTGGTGCGGGTTTCGCCGGATCCGACGCGTTAGGCGTCAGCCCGTCATGATGTCTGGCGCGCTGCGGGCTCGTCGCGGTAGAGTGCGTTGGCAATCCCGAGCGCCAGGATCAGCATCACCATGCGAACGCCATGACCGTCGTGCAGAATAAGCGGTACGGCGAGATAGAGAAGAAACATCAGGCGGAGCGCACCCGGCCAACCTATCGCGGCGCGCCAAATCAGGGCGACTACCCCGACGGCGAGCAACAGGCCCAACAAACCAAATTCCGCGAACCATGTCAGCGCCGTGCTGTGCGCAATTTCGTGACCCTCGGTTACCATAATCGGGATGCTTCCGGCGGTCGTGGCGAATTGGCCTGCACCGATCCCTAGCGGGAACGCTGCACCCCCGATTGATATCGCGTGACTCCACAGAGTTGCCCGGATTGAAAGCGAGCGCCCGATCGTGTCGGTGGTGCCAGGCATGAGTTCGAGTTGCTGCAACACTGCGACGACTGCCGCTGCTGCCGTGACCACGACGAGTAAGGCGGCGGCCAGTCGCCAGCCATAGGTGAATCGCTCGAGTCGCGACCCACGCCAAGTGAACAACGTAACGGCGAGAAAACCGACTGCCGCCAAGGCAAAACCTTTGTTTGAGAACAGCATTGCGATGGCCAGTGTGACAACCGAGGCGAGTCCGACCAGCAGTCGCCTAGTGCCACGGCCGCCTTGGTATGCGCTTACAACCAAAAGAAACAGCATGCCGACCAGCCCTGACATTAAGTTCGTCAGAGGGATGAATGAGACGATGCTGCCGCCTATCATGAGGAGTTTAACGACAACCAAATATATACTGGCCGCGACGAACACAGCCGCTAGCGCCTGAAAGGGCGGGTGCCGCACTTCCTCCGCTCTGAACAGGACAACAATAAGCGAAGCTAGCGTGATAAATGCCGCGAGCTTCACGGAACCTTGGGCGAGCCGCAGCGACGAAACGCTGTCATAAACGCCAAAACTGACAAGCGTATGCGCGCCGAACGCCGCCAGCAGGCCTATTGCGACCAACCAGATAGACCGGCGCGGCCATGCCACCCGTCCACGTAACAGGCACCAGCCGACGACGACAGGCACAACCAGGTCGAACGGTGAGAGATTGATGCCAAATCTGGCTGGACCCAGGTGTACTTGAAAGAAGATCACCGTACAGCCGGCAAACAAGATCCAGATTAGATTGATCTCTCGAGATGAGAGAGGGTGGCGGGTTGCCGGGTCTGTTGAAATCTCGTCCATGGACCGCTGTGCCAGCTCTCTGGTTGTCTATCTACGCCGCGAGACAATCTTCAACGTCTGGGAGGGGAAGCCACGCACCAAGCTTCCGGCGGTACGGACGTTCGCTCCTTGCGGGGTGTGCCGCTGGCGGACTATACCACCCGCCCATGATCTGTTGCTTCTGTTTTGGGGCAGATGTGCAGCCTATCGCTCGTCAGCGGTGCGGTTGGATCTGTCGTCGAAGCCAATGCGTTCAGCGGGAAAATGGTGAAGCGGCCCCAACTTTGATGAGATATTGCACCGGCCGCCGCTCCGAGGCGGATGCGTAATGTTTGACCTCAGCGGCAAGGTCGCGTTGATTACCGGTTCATCGCGCGGAATCGGTAGAGCGATTGCCGAAGCGATGGCAGCACAGGACGCTAAGGTGATCGTTTCCAGCCGCACAGGCGAAGCCTGCGAGGCGGCAGCGACGGCAATACGTGACGCGGGCGGCGACGCTCTGGCGATTCCCTGCAATGTCAACCACAAGGACGAGCTCGAGACGCTTGTCGACCTCTCCCTAAAGGCCTGTGGCCAGATTGATATCCTGGTCTGCAATGCCGCGGTCAATCCATATATCGGCCCGCTCGGCGAGATTTCTAACGAAGCCTACGACCGCACCATGGACACCAACCTCAAACACACGCTTTGGCTGTGTAATAAAGTGCTGCCGCAAATGGCCGAGCGTCGGAACGGCTCTGTCATCATCGTATCGAGCATTGCTGGCCTCAAAGGCACCAACCGTCTTGGCGCGTACGCAATCTCCAAAGCAGCGGAAATGCAGCTTGCCCGCAGCCTTGCGGTCGAGTGGGGTGATCGCAATCTCCGCGTCAATTGCCTTGCTCCCGGGCTAATCCGTACCGACTTCTCGCGGGCGCTCTGGGAGGACCCGGATGTCTATGCGGCGACGGTTTCGTCCTACCCTTTGCGCCGCATCGGCGAACCAAAGGACGTGGCGGGCGCTGCCGTCTACCTCGCCTCGGATGCCGCAGAATTCGTAACTGGTCAGACCATTGTGATCGACGGTGGCGCCACCATCGGTGGAACCGCCCCTCGTTGATCCGATAACTGGTTTGGCGCTTTAGCAGTGCTATCTGCGGGCCTTAGTATTCTCCGCCGCTAGAACGAGTGCTTTGCCAACCAGAGTCGCTACGCGTGCGCCATAGCCGCGAAAGCGCTGGTCCCGTGTCTGACCGCGCAGGTAGCGGATATAGATCTGCTGGATGATGACTGCGAGCCGGAAGGTGCCGAAAACATGATGCCATTGGATCGCCGTAGTATCGAACCCGGTACGCGCTGCGTAACGCTCAACAACGTCCGCGCGTAATGGAAATCCAAGGCGCCAGCTCGGCAATGATCCGGCCTCGATCCAGGCGTTGTCATCGCCAGCCTCACCCCACCAGTTGAGCAGATAACCGAGATCACAAAGCGCGTCACCCAGCGTTGACATGTCCCAATCCAGCACGGCGACGAACTGCGCGGGATCGTTCGGGTCGACTAAGATGTTGTCGAGCTTGTAGTCATTGTGGACGAGCGAGACAGCTTTCTGTCTTGGCCGGTTTTCCTGCAGCCAGCGCGTCAGCCTGTCAGCGCCGCCCACCGGCTGATCCTGCGCCGCCTCCCAACGTTCTATCCAGCCGGTGACTTGACGTTCGAGGTAGCCTTCGGGGCGGCCGAAATCACCGAGACCGACATCGGCAGGATCGAGGTTGTGAAGCTCTGCCAAGGTATCGACTATGGCGTTGCCGATACGACCCGCCACCGCCGTGTCGTCGGTAAATGCTGGAGGCAGATCTTTGCGGATGACGACCCCAGTGCGCCGTTCCATGACGTGGAAGGGTGCACCGATCACACTCTCGTCTTTGCACAGGTGATAGCTGCGCGGCGCCAGCGGGAAGCAGTTGTAGAGATGGGAGAGCACTTTGTGCTCGCGGGCCATATCGTGGGCTGAGGGTGCTACTGGACCGAGCGGCGGCCGGCGTAGAACGAACTCCGTTTCGCCAAACCGCAGGAGATAGGTCAGGTTTGCATGGCCGCCGCCAAACTGGTGCACCTCGAACACGCCCTCGGTGCCGGGGAGATGGTCGCGGAGATACGGTTCGAGCCGTACAAGGTCGAGCCGCTCGTCGCGTCGAACGGTAATGACTTCTGGATCGTTCACAACTGCGCCCGACGTTTATGCGACCTCGAACAATCCGGCCGCACCCATGCCGCCACCGATACACATGGTGACGACGACGCGTTTGGCGCCGCGCCGCCTGCCCTCGATCAAGGCGTGTCCGACGAGGCGCGCGCCGGTCATGCCAAACGGATGACCGATGGCGATCGAGCCGCCGTTGACGTTGAGGATCTCCATCGGAATCTGCAATCGATCGCGACAGTATACGACCTGTACGGCGAACGCCTCGTTGAGTTCCCAGAGATCGATGTCCTCGACTCGAAGGCCCTGGCGTTCGAGTAGTCGCGGCACGGCGAAGACCGGTCCAATGCCCATTTCATCCGGTTCGCATCCGGCAACCGCGAGACCACGAAAGAACCCGAGCGGTTCGATGCCTCGCTTCTCGGCAAGCGACGCGTCCATCACCACGCAGGCCGAAGCTCCGTCGGAGAGCTGCGAGGCGTTGCCGGCGGTGATGAAGTTGTCCTCGCCCATCACCGGCTTCAGAGTAGCAAGACCTTCCAGCGTCGTTTCAGGGCGGTTTCCCTCGTCCTTATCAAGCGTCACATCTTCTTCATGGGTCTCTTTGGTCTCCCGGTCGGTCACGACCTTCAGCGACGGAAGCGGCACAATTTCGTCGTCGAAATGCCCTGCCTCCTGGGCTGCTGCGGTCCGTTGTTCGCTCAGCAATGCGTATTCGTCCTGTGTTTCGCGCGTCACCTGATAGCGCTCGGCGACGGTGTCCGCTGTGTCGATCATCGACATCCAGAGCGAGGGCTTGTGCTTCGTCAACCACTCTTCTTCGAGGTGGTTGCGATTGAGGTTGGGCTGCACGAGGCTTACGGATTCGACGCCCCCGGCGACCGTCACCGGCACCTTGTCGACGATCACCCGCTGCGCGGCAACGGCGATCGCCTGCATGCCCGAGCTGCAGAACCGGTTGATCGTGGTTGCCGCCGTAGTGACCGGCAGACCAGCGCGGATGGCCGAGAGGCGGGCGATGTTTCTGCCCGTCGCACCTTCGGGGTAGCCGCAGCCGAGGATGACATCTTCAACCTCTTCGGGTTCGACGCCGGCGCGCTCGACAACATGTTTGATGACGTGGCTGCCCATGACTGCGCCATGGGTGTTGTTGAAGGCGCCGCGAAAGGCCTTGCCGATCGGCGTGCGGGCAGTGGAAACGATAACTGCTTCGGTCAATGCTCCATCCTCGATTGTCTCTCGGGTTTGACGGTGCTGCACATCAAGCGGATTCGAGCTCGCCGAAGCGGCCACCCTCCTGCGCGAGTCGCTCGATCAAGGGGGCGGGCTTCAACGCCTCGTCATCATGTACCGAAAGCTGTCTCAACCCTTCGCAAACCGCCTCAAGTCCAATTTTGTCGGCATAGTACATCGGACCGCCTCGATAGATCGGAAACCCATAGCCGTATATCCACGTTACGTCGATATCGCTCGCCCGGATGGCAATTCCATCTTCGAGAATTCGTGCTCCCTCGTTGATCAGCGTCAGCATGCAGCGATTGAGGATCTCCTCGTCGCTGAATGTCCGGCGCTCGATACCCAATTCGGCAGATACGCCGACGATCAGCGCGTCGATCTCGGGATCGGGAACCGGCGCACGGCTTCCTTCTTCGTAGCGGTACCAGCCGGCGCTCGTCTTTTGGCCGAACCGTCCGAGTTCGCAAATCCGGTCGGCGACCGGTGAGTAGCGCTCGTCCGGATTCCGTGTCTTGGCGCGGTGTTTGCGGATCGCCCAGCCGATGTCGAGCCCAGCTAAGTCACCCATGGCGAACGGACCCATGGGAAATCCAAATTCGAAAATGACGCGATCCACCTGTTGCGGCAATGCACCTTCCTCCAGCAGGAAGTTCGCCTGCCGCGTATAGGCATGGAGCATGCGATTGCCGATGAAGCCGTCACAGACGCGTGCCAACACAGGCACTTTGCCGAGCCTTCGCGCCAACTGCATCACGCTGACGATAACATCGGGCGCCGTTTGCGCGCCGCGCACGTTCTCCATCAGTTTCATGACGTTGGCCGGGCTGAAGAAGTGGGTGCCGACAACCGATCCAGGCCGTTTAGTCACCTTGGCAATTGCGTCGATATCGAGCGTCGAGGTGTTGGATGCGAGGATTGCATTCGGCTTGCAGACGCTATCCAGGGAGCGAAAGATCTGCTGCTTCAGGTCCAGGTCCTCGAACACCGCCTCGATGACGATGTCGGCCTCTGCGGCGTCTGCGATCTCCGCTGTCCCGGTAATATGCGATAGCGCCCGGTCCATATCGTCCTGGTCCAAACGACCGCGTGAGACGCTGCCTGCATAGTTCTTGCGGACAACACCAAGGCCTCGTTCGAGCGCCTCCTCGTCGATCTCGACGACTTGTACGGGGATCCCGGCGTTGGCGAAGTTCATGGCAATGCCGCCACCCATCGTTCCGGCGCCGATGACGGCAGCCGTCTCTATGGATCGCGGTTTTACATCTTTGGCCAAGCCCGGAATTCTCATCGCCGCGCGTTCGGCGAAGAAGACGTGGCGCTGTGCTGCTGATTGGTCCGACAGCACGCATCGCATGGAGAACTTGCGCTCTTGCGCCAATCCCTCGTCGAAGGGCAGCTTGTATGCGTTCTCGACCGATTCGATGCAGAGGTAGGGTGCAATTAATCCACGCGCCCGCCGCTCGATGCGTTTTCGGGCGGCCGCCAACGCGTCATCGCTCTCCTCCGCCAGTATTGCGTCCATATCGCGGATCACTGGTAAGGTTTCTTTGCTGGCGATCATATCGTTTGCAAAGGCTACGGCGCCGTCGCGTAGGTCTCCCTCGATCAGTTTGTCCAAAAGGCCCATGGCAAGGCAGGGTTCGACCGGAAGGAAATCTCCAGTGAGGATGATCTCGAGCGACTGTTCAAGGCCGATTAGGCGCGGCAGACGCTGCGTCGCCCCGGCGCCGGGTATCAGCCCGATTTTGATTTCAGGCGAGCCCAATTTGGCTGAAGGAGCACCGATCCGGTAGTGACAGCCGAGCGCGAGTTCAAGCCCACCGCCGACCGCCGTCTCGTGGATGGCCGCGATCACCGGCTTGGCACTTGATTCGGCGCAGGCGATGACGTCGCCAATGGACGGCGCGACCGGTGGCTTGTCAAACTCACGGATGTCGGCGCCGGCGGAAAAACACCGGCCGTCGCCGATCAGGACGATCGCGCTGATTCCATTGTCGGCTTGAGCGCGTTCTAGCCCTTCCACGATACCCTTACGGAGCTTAACTCCTAGTGCGTTTACCGGCGGGTTGGTAAACGTGACGATGGCGACGCCGCCGCGCGTTTCGTAGTTCGTCGCCTTTGTCATGATTTCCTCCTTTGAACGACCTGGTCTCCTACGACGCCGGTTTGGCGTCTGCCGCGACGTCATGTTTTCTGAGTTCGAGGCGTGCAACCTGAGCAAGGTGCACCGCATCGGGTCCATCGGCCAGCCTCAATGCACGGGCCTGGGCCCAGGCGTGTGCCAACTCGAAGTCCTCTGACAGTCCGCCAGCGCCGTGCGCCTGGATCGCCCGATCGACAACGGCAAGCGCCATGTTGGGCGCTACGACCTTGATCATAGCGATCTCTGCCCGGGCCGCTTTGTTGCCAACCGTATCCATCATGTGCGCCGCCTTCAACGTGAGCAGCCGCGCCTGCTCGATCTCTATCCGGGATTGAGCGATTTGCTCCGCGATAACGCCCTGCTCTGCGAGTGTCTTGCCGAACGCCGTTCGCGACTTGACCCTTTGGCACATCGCCTCGAGCGATCGTTCGGCCAGTCCAATCAGGCGCATGCAGTGGTGGATGCGGCCTGGACCCAGCCGGCCCTGGGCGATCTCGAAACCGCGTCCCTCGCCGAGAAGAAGGTTCGCAGCGGGCACACGGACGTCGTCAAACTCGATCTCCCAATGCCCGCGAGGTGCGTGGTCGTAGCCCATGACCGAAAGTGGCCGCACGATCTTCACACCGGGCGTATCTCTGGGAACCAGGATCATCGATTGCTGTTGGTGCCGTGCCGCGGTGGGATCACTCTTGCCCATGACGATAAGGACTTGGCAGTCGTCGCTGCCGGCGCCGGTGATCCACCATTTCCGGCCATTGACCACGTAGTCGTCGCCGTCACGCAGGATCGAGGCCTCGATATTTGTCGCGTCCGAAGACGCTACATGTGGTTCGGTCATGGCGAATGCTGAGCGAATTTCACCGGCCAGCAATGGGCCAAGCCACCGGGCTTGCTGTTCCGGCGTTCCGTAACGGACCAGCACTTCCATGTTACCGGTATCGGGCGCTGCGCAATTGAAGGCGTCAGGTGCTATCGGCGAGCGTCCCATGATCTCACAGAGCGGGGCATATTCGATGTTGCTGAGGCCGGGGCCAAATTCCGGCTCCGGCAGGAACAGGTTCCACAGACCGGCCTCTCTCGCCTGTGCCTGCAGTTCATTGATGATCGGTGGGTCCGACCAGCGGCTCGCAGCGGCCGTCAACTGCTGATGATAGAGCTGCTCGTTGGGGTAGATCGCCTGCGTCATGAAGGCGCTAAGGCGCGCGGCGTAATCCTTCGTCTTTGGTGACGATTCAAACTCCATGCTGGCTCCGTTCTACCCGCGGCCTGATGATCGAGACGGTTGTAGGCGCTTCAGACCGAGGGAAGTTTGTGATCGCGGTATTGTTCTCGTAGTTTCAGCTTGTTCAACTTGCCGGTCGCTGTGTGAGGCAGCGTTTCAACCAGCATGACCTCATCGGGCAGCCACCAATTTGCGACCTTGTCTTTGAGAAAATCGGTTATTTCGTTGGCATCGGGTTGCGTACCATCTCGTGGCACGATGAGGAGCAGCGGCCGCTCGGTCCATTTGGGGTGGGCAATCCCGATCGCCGCTGCCTCGGCGACCGACGGGTGCCCGATCGCCACGTTTTCCAGCTCAATTGAACTGATCCATTCACCGCCCGATTTGATCAGATCTTTGGTCCGATCGGTGAGACGCAAATGGCCGTCGGCATCGATCGTACCGACATCGCCGGTCCGCATCCAACCTTCCGCGTCATGGCTCGCCTTTGTCGCTTCCTCGTCGCGAAAATACGCACAGGCCACCCATGGTCCGCGTACCAGGAGCTCGCCAGCGGTCTTGCCGTCATGCGGTTGAGGCTGGCCTTCATCGTCGACAATCCTCAGTTACACCCCGAACTTGGCGCGGCCCTGCGCTGTTATCAGGTTGTGGCGCTGGTCTGGTGGTAGTCCGCGGTACTTGCCCTTTAGCCTGCCGTTGGTTCCGATGGGACTGATCTCGGTCATACCCCATGCCTGCATTACCGCCACGCCATGTTCCTCTTCCAAGGCCTTGATCATCGAGAGCGGCGCCGCCGAGCCGCCGATGACTACTGACTTAAGATGGCTTAGCCGCTTGCCCGTGGAGTTCAGATATTCGAGCAGCCCCAACCATACCGTCGGAACTCCTGCCGTGATCGACACCTGCTCGGCCTCAAACAGCTCATAGAGGCTTTCACCATCGAGATTGGCACCGGCGAACACCAACTTTGAACCCACCATCGTGGCACCGTAGGGTATGCCCCAGGCGTGGACGTGAAACATCGGCACGACAGGCAGCACAGTGGTGTGCGACGACAGCGCGAGTGTCGTGTCCGCAAGACAGATTGAAAAGCTGTGGAGTACGGTCGAGCGGTGACTAAAGAGCACGCCCTTGGGGTTTCCAGTCGTGCCGGACGTGTAGCACAGCGATGCCGCCGTATTTTCGTCGAATTCCGGCCAATCGTAGGTATCGGATTCGCCGGCAATGAGAGTCTCATACGCGACCGCATTGTTGAGGGTGGTCTCGGGCATATGCGCAGCGTCCGTCATCACGACATAGGCCTCGACGCTGGTGAGTTGATCCTGCAACTCTTCAAGCAGCTCGGCGTCGGCGTCATGCAGCTCACCTACAACACCCAGAACCTGGTCGGCACCGGCTGCTGGGAAAGCGTCGATAGCGGGCTGTCCGATTTCGGGCGCGACGTGATCGACGAGATGAACCGATTGGGCATCCTGGTCGATCTGTCGCATGTCGGGGCGCAGACCAGCGAGGAAGCGATCCTGCACTCCAAGAAACCGGTCGCCTATACCCATTGCGCGCCGAACGGGCTCAAGGACTATCCGCGCAACAAGACCGACGAACAGCTGCGCT
>CAZCVU010000006.1:0-2667 GCA_964501745.1 uncultured Flavobacteriales bacterium
CAAATTGTAGCCCGCATCACGGGCGCGGCTCAGGACTGCATTGGCATCGCCTTTGACGCGTACGCATAGCGTATCGAAGAAGGCATCGTGTTCGATCTCACATTCAAGCCGGCGCAAACCGTTTGCTAGAATGCACGTCAACTTGTGAACACGTTGAGCTATCGTTCGCAGCCGATCGGGGCCGTGGTAGACGGCGAATAAGCCCGCAATAACAGCAAGCAGCACCTGCGCCGTACAGATATTGCTGGTGGCCTTCTCGCGCCGAATATGTTGCTCGCGCGTCTGCAACGCGAGCCTGTATGCCGGGTGCCCGCGTGTGTCCAGCGACATGCCGACCAGACGGCCCGGCACATTACGCTTGTATTCGTTCTTTGTAGCAAAATACGCCGCGTGCGGTCCGCCGAAACCAAGCGGAACGCCGAACCGCTGCGAATTGCCGACCACAATATCCGCACCCCATTCGCCCGGTGGCTTCAGTAGCGTCAATGCAAGCAGATCGGCTGCGACACAAACAAGCGCCCCCTTGGCGTGAACGGTTTCCACCAACGCTGAATGATCGTCAATTCCACCCGTCGTCGCGGGATACTGCAACAGCAAGCCAAACATCCCCGCCGCTGCCGCCTCCAGGTGATCGCCGACAACAATCTCTACGCCCAGCGGCCCGGCACGCGTGCGCAAGACGTCGATCGTTTGCGGATGACAGTCCCTGGAGACAAAGAATACGCCGGAGCTGGCCTTGCTGACGCGGCGGCACAACGTCATCGCCTCCGCCGCCGCGGTCGCCTCATCGAGCAGCGATGCGTTGGCGAGATCCATCGCCGTTAGATCCATCACCATCGTCTGGTAGTTGAGGAGTGCCTCGAGTCGGCCTTGAGAAATCTCCGGTTGGTAGGGCGTATAGGCCGTATACCAGCCAGGATTCTCCAGCACATTACGAAGAATGACAGCGGGTGTAATGCAGTCGTGATAGCCCATGCCGATGAGCGAGGTTAGCAGACGGTTTTGCTCTGCCATGGCACGAAGTTCGGACAACACATCCTGCTCGCGCCGGCTCGGCGGCAAGCCAAGCGGTGCGTCTGAACGAATTACCTTCGGAACGGTTCGGGCAACGAGTTGGTCAAGCGACTCGATCCCAATTTCGCCAAGCATCGCATCGATTTCACTGCCGGAAGGACCGATGTGACGATGGATAAAGTCGGTCCGTTGCTCCAGCTCCGCCAGCGAGCTGCATTCTTCCGGCATTAGATTGTCTCCCCTTGAACGATCACTGGTTTCTCACTTCCTGCTCCAGGCGTACGGACGCTGCCGGTGCGTCGGTTGAGGACGCACCCGGTGCCTGCTGGGCGATCTCAATCCTCCTGCTTGGCATAGGACGCGTAGTCATCGTCATCCATCAGGTCATCGAGCTCACTGGGATCTGCCAGCTTGAGTTTGAAAAACCAGCCCTCTCCCTCCGCTGCATCGTTGACGGTTCCCGGTTCAGCGACCAGCGCCTCGTTGATTTCAATCACCTCGCCGCCGACCGGCGAGTAGATCTCGCTCGCCGCCTTAACCGACTCGACAACGGCTGCTTCCTCACCCTGACCGATCACCTTACCGACCTCAGGAAGGTCGACAAACACGACATCGCCCAATTGAGACTGCGCAAAGTCGCTGATGCCGACGGTTCCTATTTCGCCCTCGACGCGTATCCACTCATGTTGGTCACTGTATCTTACTTCGCCCATTGTTCTCTCCCTCAGACTGTCTCTCACCTGCGTCGTTGATGCGCCTCGACAAACGGAAGTCTCGCCACCTTGGCTGCCAGCGGCTTGCCCCGGACGACTGCGTGAATGGACGTCCCGACCGCAGTGTGGCTCGAAGCCACATAACCCATGGCTATCGGTCCGCCGACCGAAGGCCCGAAACCGCCGCTCGTGATCTCTCCGACATGGCTACCGTCAATGTCGGTCAATTCAGAATGTTCGCGTGCCGGCGCGCGACCGTCGGGACGGATGCCAACCCGCCGGCGCGAGGTCCCGTCGCGCAATTGACGCTGCACAACGGCCGATCCTGGAAATCCGCCCTCTGCGCGCCGGCGATTCGAGATCGACCATTCGAGAGCTGCCTCAACCGGAGTTGTCGTCGTATCGATATCATGGCCATAGAGACAAAATCCCGCCTCCAACCGCAGTGAATCGCGCGCGCCCAAACCAATCGCGAGGACCTCCGGTTCAGCCAACAGCTTGCGAGCCAATGGTTCCGCGTGGCCCTCTTCTATCGAGATTTCGAAGCCGTCCTCGCCGGTATAACCCGACCGGCTGACGATCGCGGGAACTCCGGATATCTCGATATTGGCAGACGACATAAAGGTTAGCGATGCGACACCGGGCAGATGCCGCAAAAGGACCGCCTCGGACGCTGGCCCCTGCAGTGCGATAAGCGCCGTGCTGTGCCGAACCTCAAGATCAACGCCAGCCGGCAGTCTTCCGCGCATAAGCTCGATATCTGCTTCCCTGCAGCCGGCGTTGACAACGACATACAGCCCCTGCTCGACGCGTGTTACTAAGATGTCGTCGCAAATACCACCATCATCGTTGGTGAACTGGGTGTACCGCATCCGCCCCGGAGCGAGACCGGCTATATCGCCCGGAACCAGTGTCTCCATCGCCTCCGCCACGCCGTCGC
>CAZCVU010000006.1:2677-22163 GCA_964501745.1 uncultured Flavobacteriales bacterium
GGATCACTTGCCCCATATGCGAGACATCAAACAACCCTGCCTTGGCACGTGTCTGCGTATGTTCGGCAAGAATGCCGGCCTGGTAGTGGATCGGCAGCTCATGGCCGGCAAACGGCACCATCTTCGCTCCCAGCTCCATATGTAGGGCATAGAGCGGCGTATGTCTGAGATCTGCGGACGCGATATCGTTCACCGAGGGCCTTCCATAAACATACGGGCACACAGCCGGTTCGATCTGCGAACCAACTGCCCCCTCTGTCTACATACCTGAGAGAATCACCGGCGTTGCCGGTTTACCCCTTCGGTGAGGCGATAACGATCCTCGCCTGCTTTCCAGAGTGCTCTCCGCCTGCGGTCCATTTGCCTGAGAGTTTCCGAGGCGGTTGCTCCTTCGGCGCCGGCATCCTCTGCCGGTCTCTCCCACAGGTATCAGCGAGCGCTTGCTACACGGGATCAAACTCGACCCCGCGCGAAAGCTAATCCTCCTGCCCGGAATGTCAACTGCATAAGGCCGACTCTTTCGCACAAGCCCGTGACCTGTTATCGGGCGATGCGACGGCGGTTGTATTCCAACTCGTCGGGGGTAAGCTCGAAACTTATGAAGATCAGGAAGTCGTCGGCGCCTTGAGCCGGTGTTTTGGGAATCGTCAGCTCAAATTCGTCGGTGTAGACAACCCGGGTTTGATTACCTGGAAACTCAACCTGTCCGACAAATGGCCGCCGCAATGCCCTGCCTTCGTGAACGATGAAATTGCGATCAATATCCACGACGGCAAGGATGAATCTGAACGACGCCTCTCGCGAGGTATCCGCGGCACCGCGGTTCGCCAAGATCACCAGCTTCAACTCGACCTCGATTTCGTCATCGTCAATTTCGCAGGTGCCAGAAATTTCGGCGAATTCCGCCTCAAACAAGATGTCCGTGATGTCTCGGCCTGGACCAGGCTTGAAGCGTATGAGTTGTGCCGCCTCCTCCAAACCGCGGGTAACCGGGCAACGCACAACCGGCGCATCGCGTGCCGTGCAGGCAACCAAAACCAAACCTGCCAGCAGCAGAACCAGCAGCCGCAGCCCGCCTGCGGCAACAGTCTGCCGCCGTCGGCGCCCTGGTCCGCTACAGTTTGGAATGCGTGCCGTCACAGAAGGGCTTATTGCTGGATCTCTTGCAGCCACAGAAATACACCGTCTTGGTCTCCTCCGCATTAACAGGCAGCGGAGCCATTCCTACCTCTTTGTGGCTGCCATCGCAGAATGGCTGCTTGGCGCTACGCCCGCAGGAACACCAGTAATATGTCCTACCCGACTCGACATCAGTCGGATAGGACCCCATTTTCGCAATAATTGATTCCGCCATGTTGCACTTCCTTTCCAAAATCCTCTCTATTTGTTTCCTAGAGATTCACGCCACTCAATAGGAGGCGCTGCTTGGTATGCGGCGATACTAGTAAAGCGCCCACCGCGGTACAAGCGCCCGTCGCCTTGGTGCATAATACTGGGCCGCGCGCAGTGATCAGCGGTACATAGTTGCATTCCGGTACCCTGCGTATCCCACCACACGAACCTGATCGATGGCTGTATATACGGAAGTTGCAGACGAGGACTTGCAGGAGTTCGCCGCCGAGTACGAATTCGGCGAGGTCCTCTCTTGCAAAGGCATCGCCGAAGGTGTGGAGAATACCAACTACCTGCTGCACACCGGCGCCGGCACCTTCATCCTGACACTCTACGAAAAACGCGTCGCACCGGATGCGTTACCGTTCTACCTGGATCTAATGGCGCATCTTGCCGATAACGGCATTCCCTGCCCGACGCCAGTGAAAGGACGCGATGGCTCAGCTCTGCGAACGCTCTGCGGACGTCCGGCAGCGCTCGTGACATTTCTCGAGGGCCTATGGCCTCGCCGCATCCAGGTGACGCACTGCGCGCAAGTCGGTAGCGCTTTGGCCAAGATGCATTTGGCCGGTGCCTCGTTTGAGAAGACCAACCGCAACGCGTTATCGGTCGAACACTGGCGACCGCTGTTTGCATCATGCCGCGAGCGCGCTGACGAAGTCGGCGAGCATCTAGCCGACATCATAGAGACGGAGCTCGACATCCTGGAGGCGAACTGGCCGCGCGATCTTCCGAGCGGGATCTGTCATGCGGACATGTTCCCTGACAACGTCTTCTTCATCGGCGGGCAGCTATCCGGAATTATCGACTTCTACTTCGCCTGTAACGAGCAACTCGCCTATGACGTTGCCACCTGCCTCAACGCTTGGTGCTTCGAGCGGGACATGAGCTTCAACGTTACCAAAGCGAGGCACCTGCTCTCAAACTATCGCGGTGAGCGTGAGATCTCGTCGGCCGAGCTGGAGATGTTGCCGCTGCTCGCCAGAGGCAGTGCGCTTAGGTTCATGTTGACGAGGTTGTACGACTGGCTGAACCAGCCTGAAGGTGCTTTGGTGCGTCCCAAAGATCCGCTGGAATATCTCGCTATTCTGCAATTCCATCAAAACGTTGATGGACCCGGCGCGTACGGGCTCGAGTAATGGTCGGAAAACAGGTCGAGATATTTACCGACGGCGCCTGCAGCGGTAATCCCGGACCGGGCGGATGGGGCGTTATCATGCGATTTAACGGTGTTGAAAAGGAGTTGTCGGGCGGTGAGCTGGAGACCACGAACAACCGCATGGAGCTGATGGCCGCGATCCAGGGGCTGGAGGCGCTGACCCGCGGCGTGCAGGTGCTTGTCCACACCGACAGCACCTACGTCAAGGACGGTATCACGTCCTGGATCCACAATTGGAAACGGAACAACTGGCGAACCTCAGGACGCAAACCGGTCAAAAATGTCGATCTCTGGCAACGCCTCGAGCAGGCGCTGACCGACCATGACGTGGAGTGGCGGTGGGTTCGCGGACATACCGGCCACCCCGAAAACGAGCGTGCGGATTCTCTGGCGCGCGGCGCCATACCCGAAGTTGCTGGCGGCAGCGCTCCGTCAGCCTAGATACGCACCCGACCTGCAGGCCCAGGCGCCGCCGGTAATCACGTCAGGGCAAGCGGGTAAGCGCCCTCACAGTGCGGCCAGCACACTCTCCGCGCTCGAGACATCGAAAGCACCAGCGTCTTCGACATTGAGTACCGATACCACACCGTCTTCGACAACCATGGCATACCGTTTGCTGCGCATGCCGAGCCCAGCGGTGGTCAGATCGAGTTCGAGGCCAAGCAGTTTTGCAAATTCTGCGCTCCCATCGGCCAGCATGATCACAGCATCGCCGACCTGACGATCCCTGCCCCAGGCATCCATCACGAAAACGTCGTTGACCGACATGCAGGCGATCATGTCGGCGCCCTTCGCCTTTATTTCCTCCGCATGCTGGACGAAGCCCGGCAGATGCTGCTTTGAACAGGTCGGCGTGAAAGCACCGGGTACGGCAAACAAGACCACCTTCTTACCGGCGAAGAAATCCTGCGTGCCGACCTCCTCCGGCCCATTCACGCCCATCCTCTTGAGTGTTGCGGTAGGCACTCGATCACCAATCGAAATCGTCATTTCGCTCCTCTAAAAAGTCCGTGCTGGTCTTCCAAAACGCCTCGCAAACGAGCGAGTTTAAGGCGCCATTGTGCTGTGGAACATGGTCGTCACACGTGCCTCCGAACAAGGCAAGTGCAAATCAAGCTGGATGTCGTCAGTTGGTCACGAGGCGGGTATCTGAACCTGCCAGCCGGGCGGCTTCAAGAACCGCTGAACTGGTTAGCAATTCCGGCAGCACCAAGCCAGACGACGCTTGTGACCCATAGATCGCATTGAACGGAATTCCGTATCGGCCGTAACTCGCGAGATACTGCGAGATCACCGGATCAGGCTGCGACCAGTCCCCACGCATCGCAACGACGTTGTCCTGAGACAGCCACATCGCCACATCGCCGGTCTCGATCACGGTCTTCTTGTTGACTTGACAGGTGATGCACCAACTCGCCGTGATATCGACAAAGACCACGTTGCCCGCAGCGACCAGACGATCGATTTCGTTGCGATCGAAGGCGCGCCACTGTCCTTGCGCAACCGAAGAGGTAATCTGCTCCGCCGCCCCGCCGGGCGTCGCCTGGCGCACCAGCGGCAGGGCTATCGCCGCAATCGCCAGACCGACCACGACCTTGCCGGCATGCCGCCCTAGCATCGAGACGTCGAGGCGACGGGTCAGAAGAACAGCCGCAATCAACGCCATCATCGCAGCGACAACGGCTGAAGCTTCAAATCCCATTTGCAGCTTCAGAACGTAAAGCAGCCAGACGGCGGTCGCGACCAACGCCATGGCCAAGACGTAGCGCAGCCATATCATCCAGCGGCCGGGTCGGGGCAGCCGGGTCGCCAGGCCTGGAAACGCGGCGACCAACAGGTAGGGTGCTGCGAGGCTAATCGCCAGAGCCGAAAAGACGATGAGGATTTCCGCTGTACCACGGCTCAAGGCGAAGCCAACTGCCGTGCCAAGAAAGGGCGCCGAGCATGGCGTTGCGAGCAGTGTGGCGAATGCACCGGTGATGAAGTTTCCGCCAAGCGAGCGACTGTCTCCGCTCAACGCGATGCTGGTGATCGATTGCGGTAAGTGAATATGGAACAAGCCAAACAGATTGCAGGCGAACAGCGTGACAATAACGGTCATGGCGACGAGAAATACCGGCTGCTGGAATTGGATCCCCCAGCCGATTGACGCACCTCCGGCCTTCAGCGCAATCAAGACGCCCGCAAGCAGCATGAACGACGTGAAGATACCTGCCGAGGAGGCGAGGAAGCTCAAACGGACGGCCGAACGCTCGCCGCCGCCATGCTGAACCACGCCCAACAGCTTAAGTGAGAGCACCGGCAACACGCAGGGCATAAGGTTGAGGATCAGGCCGCCGAGCAGGGCCAGCAGGAGAATTGTCGCGAACGAGCTGGCCGTTGTTCCGCCGGTCGCCTGCAGAATGGCGCCCGCAGCGTCCGCGGTGTAACTCTGCGTGAGGCTGATCGGTATAGTTTGTTCCATCGCCCGAACGCCGTCGACCAGCGTCAGAACCAAGCCGGTGTTTGCGAGCGCAGCCACATCAATGCCGCTGGCGGTCGCCTTGATGACGGCACGCCGACCGCTGTCGCGCAGTTGCACGACCGGTGCGCCAAAGCCTGTCTGCTCGGGGCCCTCGACATAGAGATCTGGCGCTATAAACGGCGATAAAGCCTGCGCCTCTACGGTCAGGGTCAACTCGTCACTGCTGCCCTCCAAGGAGGCCCGCTGTATTGCGAGCCCTGCCAGCTTTCCATCGCCCGGCACGCGTGCGTCAAAGCGTGCGATCGGATTTGCCAGACTGGTCGACTCCGCCGGTCCGGCCGGCAGTTTCAGGGCGACGCTGGCCGTTTCAGGAATACAGATTTCCTTGCAGATGAGATAGGGAATGCTCGCCTGCAGCGCGAGTGCCTGACCTGGACGCTCGGGACGCACATCGAGCGGGAAGATGACATCGTCCTCATAGCCGAGCGTCTGCAACCCAAGGATCGAAAAACGCAACGGCGCCGGCCAACGCATGTTCACCGCCGCCAGATTCTCACTCTCGCTCCACGCCGGCTGCGGCGGAAAGCCGGCATCGCCTGGCGTGCGCCAATAAATCTTCCAGCCCGACTGTATGCGGAACTGCAGACCCAGCCGAAGCTCCTCGCGATCACCGACTGCTGCAATCGAAGATACGAGGCGAGTTTTCGCGAATTCGCCGTTATGCCAAGCGCCCGACTCGGCTGCCACGACGCCGACGGTCGAAAACCATAGGACAGCGAGGCAGCCGACAAGGCATGCCGCCGATGCTCTAATACAGCGGCCAAAGAATGATCGATCAATCATATCAAGGGAATATAGCGACGATGAGGCAAAAATCACGGTCACAAATACGTGCGTCTCCGACCGGCACACTCGCCGCCAGCTATCGCGCGCAATACGGAAAACCCAATTTTCCGGCCTGTGCGGAATAGCTACGGCAATTTCGCACTATTTGAATATGTCGAAAGCAACACTATCATAGAGGCGATGACGAGCGACGGAAAAGAAGGGCGACAGATACCCGGGATGTCGAACGACGACGAATCGGAAGGCTATCTGACTGGTCAATTGCTTATTGCCATGCCGTCGATGCACGATGCCCGCTTCGCGCAGACGGTCATCTACATGTGCGTCCATAGCGCCGAAGGTGCAATGGGTCTGGTCGTGAACCGACTCGTGAACGAACTGACCTTTCCGCAACTCCTGCGACAGCTCGAAATTGACACGCCGGGAACCGGCCAGGAAATCCGCATCCATTTTGGCGGCCCGGTCGAATCAGGACGCGGCTTCGTTTTGCACTCCGCCGACTACACCCAAAGCGGTACGATAATCGTCGATAAAGATGTCGGTTTGACGGCTACCATCGACATCCTGCGTGACATCGCCGAAGGCAAGGGCCCGCGCCGCTCGCTGCTCGCCTTGGGCTACGCCGGCTGGGGGCCGGGCCAACTCGACCATGAAATAGCGCAGAACGCCTGGCTGCAGGTTTCGGCAGACGATGCGCTGATTTTCGGCATCGACATCGAGAAGAAATGGCAGCGCGCAATTGCGAAGCTGGGCATCGATCCGATACTGTTGTCAGGCGACGCCGGTCACGCGTAGCGCTGCGTATCGCTCTGAACCATGGTTACACCCGGACGCGCGTCGGCGCGAAGGATTGCGAACGTTATGTGATCCTGCCATTGGCCGTTAATGCGCAGATACTGCCGTGCCATCCCTTCCTGCTTGAAACCGCTCTTCAAGAGCAAGGCACGGCTGGGACCGTTGGCAGGCAGGCAGGCCGCTTCCACCCGATGCAGACCCAGCGTCTCGAAGCAAAAGTTGAGCGTCAGTTGCACCGCTTCCGACATCAGTCCCTGGCGGGCGTAAGGTTGGCCGATCCAATAGCCGATACTGGCGCTCTGGGCGATACCACGGCGCACGTTGGAGACCGTGATACCACCGAGCAGCGTATCGCTGCCGCGTTCGAGAATAAAGAACGCGCAGGCACGCTCCTCCTTCCAATCCTCAATCAAGCGGGCCAAACGCCTTCGGAACGCCGAACGCGACGTAGCGTCGGGCGGCCAACTCGGCTCCCATGGCTCCAGAAAATCCCGGCTCACTTCGCGCAACTCGGTCCACTTCTTCTGGTCGCGGCGTTCCGGCGGCCGTAGCTGGACGCGTGGGCCGGAGAGGTGCACGGCGTATGGTTTGGTACTGGTAAATCCAAACATCAAACGCCCCTAGGGTTTCGCTCGCTGTTGTACTGCGACACGCTACGAGGCCAAGCGCGATTCCAATTGGGCATAGGGTTCAAGCCGTTCTATGGGGCCAATCGTCGCCAAAGTCGGTCTGCCGGAGAATATGCGATCCGCCAAGGCTGAAACCAAAGGCACATCCACCGCTTCGACCCGAGCCACAAGCTCTTCCATCGGCAAGGGTCGACCGAAGATCAGCATTTGCTGCGCCAACTGCTCCGCGCGCGCGCCGGTCGACTCAAGCGACATCAAAAGCGAGGCCTTGATCTCCAACGACCCCGGAAGTCGACGAATCTCCGCACACAGCACAGGCAACAGTTCCTCAACATCGCTCTCACCCGTGCCTGCATAGATGCCCATAACGCCACAATCGCGATAGGACGCGTTATACGAAAAAATCGAATAGGCCAAACCGCGGCGCTCCCTAATTTCTTGGAAGAGTCGTGAAGACATACCACCGCCGAAAAGCGTCGAAAGCACCGACGCCGCAAAATAACCTTCATCGTGGTAGGCAACTCCCGGAAACCCCAGCACCAGATGAACTTGCTCAAGTTGGCGCTCTACGCGGTGATCACCGCCACGATAGTTCGCTGGCGCCGCAGCGCCATTTTCCCGCCGCGAGAGCGAGGAGAACAGGCGATTCGCCAATTCAACCAACTGCTCGTGTCCGATCTTGCCGGCGCCGCACAACACCATGCCGTCGCTGCTATAGGTATTTTCCATATAGCCCATGATTGCCTCTCGCGGCATGGCGCTAACGACTTCCGTCTTGCCTAGCACCGGCCAACCTAGCGGCTGATCAGGAAATGCCGTCGCCTGGAAGAAATCGAATACCAGATCATCCGGCGTGTCCTGCGACTGTCCGATCTCCTGCAGGACGACAGCCCGCTCTCGCGCCAGCTCCTCCGAGTCGAATATGGAATGCTGCAGAATGTCGGCCAACACATCGACGGCCAGTTCCACATCCTCTTTCAACACCTTTGCGTAGTAGGCGGTGTGCTCGCGGCTCGTATAGGCGTTGAGATATCCCCCGACCGACTCGATCTCCTCGGCGATCTCCTGCGCCGTACGTCGGTTGGTTCCCTTAAACGCCATATGTTCCAACAGATGGGCAACGCCGTTTGTCTCTTCGCGCTCGTTGCGTGTGCCGCTGCCGACCCATACGCCGACCGTTGCCGTCTCAACTGACGTCATCGTATCCGTGACGACTCGTAGACCATTGTCGAGCGAAGTCACTCTTACCGTCATGTCGCAAGCGCCACATTGTCGCGTATGAAGGCCCGAACGGCGCTCAGGTCATTGGGTAAGACCGCGCAGCGCTCAGGCCGCTGGAGCAGATCGGCAAGCCTTGTTGGCAGGCTCGCTTTCACACCGGTAGCTTGCTCCACAGCCTCTGGGAATTTAGCCGCATGTGCGGTCGCCAGCGAGACGACCGGCCCACCCGCTTCGCGTCTCTTTTCGCGGGCGATCCACGCCCCGATAGCGCTGTGCGGGTCGAGCAGCTGCCCTGTGCTCTGAAAAAAGTGTGCAATCGCTTTGGTCGTATCCGCGTCGCTCAGGCTTGCGCCTTCGAACACCGATCGCGCTTCCTTCAAGCGTGGCCCGTCGACCGTAAATCTGCCGGTTTCGCGGAATGCCTTCATATCGCGGACAACCGCGTCGCCGTCGCGGCCATGCAGCTCGAACAGTAGCCTCTCGAAATTGCTGGAGATCTGAATGTCCATACTTGGACTCAACGTTGGCTCGACGGGCGCCGTCAGCATTTCACCTGAGACCAGAAATCTGGTGAGGATATCGTTGCGATTTGAACCCACGTAGAGACGCTTGATAGGAAGTCCCATCCGGCGTGCCACGTCGGCCGCGAAAACGTTACCGAAATTACCCGTGGGTACGGAAAATGCGATCTCGCGATCGGGTGCGCCCAATGCCAACGCTGCATGAAAGTAATAAACGGTCTGCGCCATGATTCGCGTCCAATTGATCGAGTTTGCAGCCACCAGGCGCTGCTCTTCGCGAAACGGCCGATCATTGAACATTGCCTTAACCAAATCCTGGCAATCGTCGAACGTGCCCTCGATCGCGACATTGTGCACATTCGCGGAATCGACGGTTGTCATCTGCCGACGCTGAACCTCCGAGACCCTGCCCTGAGGATGCAATATGACGATCTCCACGGCGTCACGGTCGCGGCAGGCATCAATCGCCGCTGACCCGGTATCACCGGAGGTCGCTCCAATGATCGTCACCCGCTCTTGCCGACGATCGAGTACGTATTCGAGCAGCCGTCCAAGCAGTTGCAGGGCCACATCCTTGAAGGCGAGCGTAGGACCGTGGAAAAGCTCCAGCAGCCAAAGATCAGCATCGAGTTCCACCAGCGGCGCCACGGCCGCATGGTCGAATGTGCTGCAGGCATCGCGCACGATTTCCTCGAACGCCGACGCGGGGATCGCATCGCCGAGAAACGGCGACATGACACAGCAGGCTAGCTTGCGATAATCCAATCCGCGTAACGCTCTGAGGTCGGCCTCGCTGAAGCGTGGCCAGTCCTCCGGCACAAACAGACCGCCATCGGAAGCAAGCCCGGTTAACAGGACTTCATCGAAACTCGCCCGCGGCGCGGCGCCCCTGGTGCTGACATAATTCACAATGCGGTCCTCAACCCATCCTGGTTGCAACTCGACCCGAGGGTCGCGCAAGGTAATCGTCGCGATAGCCGCAGGCAAGACGACATCAACCAACTCCTATCCGGCCTCCATGGCCCTCAGTTCAGGTAGCGGCTCCGTAAATGCGCCTTGAAAACTTCGGGGTCGAGCGGACGGCCGGTCGCCTGTTTGACAATTTCAGCAGTTGAGATGAGTGAGCCTTGGGCGTGAACGCGCTTGCGCAGCCATGATAGCAACACGGAGAAATCGCCATGCTCGAGGGCGGGGATGATGTCCGCATCCTCTCTTGTGGCCGCGTCGTAGAACTGGGCTGCCATCATCGCACCTAACGTGTAGGTCAGAAAATAGCCCCAGGCGCCGCTCGGCCAGTGAATATCCTGCAGGCACCCCAACCGATCGTCTGGTGGCCGTCGCCCAAGAAGATCCTGCATTCCCTCGTTCCAGGCCGCCGGCAGATCGGCAGGCTGGAGATCACCCGAAATCAGCGCACGTTCGAGGCGGTAGCGAAGGATGATATGCGCCGGATAGGTGACCTCGTCGGCCTCGACCCGGATCAGGCCAGGTTCGACGTGGGTGTAGAGCCGGAACAGGTTCTCCGGATGCCACGCAGCACCCTGGCCGCCGAACGCCGCACACATGATGGAGGCGGCCCACTTGAGGAAGACCCGCGAACGGCAGACCTGCATCTCAACTGTCAGCGATTGGCTTTCGTGTAGCGCCATGCCGCGCGCGCCGCCGACCGGCTGACGAAGCCATTCTCTCGGCCTTCCACGCTCATACATGGCGTGACCGACCTCGTGGAGAACGGCCATCAGACCTTGAGTAAAGTCGCCTTCCACGTAGCGGGTAGCAATGCGGCTGTCCTCGGGTATGCCACCGGAGAACGGGTGCAAACTCTCATCCAGCCTGCCGGTCGCAAAGTCGAAACCGACCGCTTCTGCCATCTGACGTGCGAGCCTACGCTGCGCCTCGACGGTAAACGGTCCACTGGGCGCGACAGGTTTGGGTTGCGTCCGCTGAAAGGCCATGACCTGCCCCAGGAACTCCGGCAGGAATGTCGCGTAGTCGGCGAAGATCCCATCGAAATCCTCGGCCCGTGCGTCCGGCTCGAAGCGGTCGAGCAGAGCGTCGTAAACCGAGCAGCCAAGTGCTTCTGCTCTTGCCTCGCCGAGGCGCTGCGTCAGGGTAAGAACCTCGCTTAGCGAGGGCATCAGCCGGTGAAAATCGGCTTCTGCGCGCGCGCTACGCCAGATTGTCTCACATTCGCTGCAGGCGCGTGAGTGGGCCACAACCAGATCGGCAGGAACTGCGTCGGCAGCCATCCAATTGCGGCGCATCTCGCGCAGATTGGCCACGCGCCAGTGATCGAATTCAGCGACCTCTTGCTCGGCGCGATCAAGCAACTCAACAACTACAGGATCAGTAAGCATCTCGTGGCGCAAAGCCTTGAGTGTTGCCAATTGCTCGGTCCGCGCCGCGGCCCCACCGGGCGGCATCATTACCGACATGTCCCAGTGGAGCAGCCCGATCGCTTCGCCAAGCGTGGCCATGCGCCGGAAGATCCGCTCCAGCTCCTCATAGGCCGCGCGCGCACCAAATGAGTCAGAGGACAAGGGTCCTCACAGCCTCCTCTTCCGACCATGGACAACGTAGACGGCAAGCAGGACGGCCGCCAGAGCGTACCAGGTGATCGCATAACCCAGGTGGTCGTTGCGGATCGCAATTTGTGCGCCCCGCGCGACGGGATAATCGTCGGGGGACGTGTGCTCGACCGCCGCTAAAAAGAACTCGCCAGGCACAGCCACCCCCGCTGCGGCGGCCATCGCCGCCGGATCCATGAAATACCACTCGTTATCTGCAGGTCTGTTTTCAGGCACAAACCAACCCCGACTGGGGTTGCGTCGAACGACCGCATTAAGCGTTACGACGCCGGCCACCTGAGCATCGCGCCGGCTGGTTGGGTCGCGACGGTCCAACGGCACCCAGCCGCGGTCGATCAGGATATGGGAGGCATCTTCAAGCCGTCGCAGCGGCGTAACGACGTGGATCCCGACAACGCCGTCGCGGACCCGATTTAGCAAAAAGAATTCTGAATCATGCAGGAATTGGCCCGCCACTCTGACGCGGCGGAATTCAAACTGCTCAGGATCGAACCGTTCCGTCGGCAGCATGATCGGCTTTGCCGACAGTCTCGACTCAAGGCGCTCGGTTACGCCTTCCTTCCAGGCGAGCCGGTCGAGCTGCCAAGTACCGAGTGCCAGCAATACAACGAGTGCTGGGAGGGTGAAGATTGTCGACCAGAGTGTCGGGCGCAATGGCATCCAATTCGCGTCTTAGTTTGTCGCTGCGCTATTCGAGTGGATTGCGACCGCCTTCGCTTGCTTTGTATCTGAATTGCAAGGCGATCAGTGTCGCTTTGAAGGGCCGGAGCAGCGCAATCACACCGCCCAGGATTGCCGGTGGCCAAATCAACAGATGTAGCCAGTATGGGGGCGCGAACGCTGCTTCGGTGAAAAGCGCCAGGCCCGTCGCAATGGGTCCAACGATGAAGATAACAAAGACCGCAGGGCCGTCGCCGCTATCGGCAGCGCTCAAATCGAGGCCGCAGTTCTGACAGCGATCCATAAGCGTAAGGAAACCAACGAACAGGGAGCCGTTACCGCAGCGCGGGCATCGACAACGTAAGCCAGCAGTCCACGGCGAGGTTCGGGGCATGCTATCAGACATTCGCGCTGCCGAACTCCTCCACCGAAGCGAAGCCGCTGGGATCAAGTTGGGAGCCCGTTAGCTGCCGAGCCAATAAATGCATGTAAACAGGAACAGCCAAACCACATCGACGAAATGCCAGTACCAGGCCGCCGCCTCGAAACCAAAATGGTGCTCCGGCGTGAAATGGCGTTTGGCGCCGCGGAACCAGCACACGGTGAGAAATATCGTCCCGACAATCACGTGGAAGCCGTGAAATCCCGTCGCCATGTAGAATGTTGAGGCGTAGATTCCATCGGCAAAGCCGAAGCCGGAATGCGCATATTCGAACGCCTGCAGCGCCGTAAATGTGACGCCAAGCAGGATAGTCAGACCGAGCGCCTTCAGCATCTCCTGATGATGGTCCTCACGCAACGCATGGTGTGCCCAGGTGACCGTGACCCCTGACGTCAATAGGATCAGTGTGTTGAGAAAAGGTATGTCGAACGCGTCGAACGTCTCGATACCCTCAGGTGGCCAGACGCCACCTGGAACGTCGTAGGGCATCTCTTTCGGGTAAAGACTCGAATGAAAGAAGGCCCAGAAGAAGGCGGCAAAGAACATCACCTCCGAGATGATGAAGAGCGCCATACCGTAGCGCATGCCGAGCTGAACAATCGGCGTATGATGACCTTCGAAGGTCGCCTCTCGCGTCACGTCGCGCCACCACATGGCGACCGTCATCAACAACAATATCGCACCAGGCAGAAACGTCACCGGGCCCAACGAGATGATCGTGTCCTCCAGCCCAATACCCAGGATATCCGGGTGTAGGAAGGCAACCAGACCAAATGCCAGAAGACCCGCGGATGCCGCGCCACAGGCTGGCCAAGGGCTTGGGTCTACAAGGTGATATTCATGACCGGGTCCGTGTTCGACCTCTGCGCTCATACCAATTCCTCAGCTACACTTGTGTTCTCTCTCGCCATAGTTCTGTTCTGCACCTTCAGTCCAATTCCTCTCCCTTGCTCGCCCGAGCAGTAGAGTTAGCGGCGAGTTCATCACTGCTCAGAAGCGATTCGCTCGGGTAGAACGTATAGGAAAGCGTGATCGCGGATACATCGTCCAGATTGCGCTCACCGGCGATTTCTGGATCGACATAAAAAGCTACGGGCAAGTCGGCGGTTGCACCGGGTGCGAGCGTCTGCTCACTGAAGCAGAAACACTCCACCTTGGAAAAATATTGACCGGCCTTCTGGGGCGTCACGTTGAAGACCGCCGTCCCCGTGATCGTTCGATCACCGAGGTTCCGTGCCCGGTAATAGGCGACCGCATTCTCACCAACCCTGAGCAAGACTTCCCGCTGGCTTGGCTGAAATGCCCAGGGCAGTTCGCCGTTCACGTTGGCATCGAAGCGGATGGCGATCACGCGTTCGATCGCTTTGTCGCTTTCGGTCGCGGCGACCTGCGTCGTGCCACCAAACCCGGTGATACGGCAAAACGTGTTGTAGAGGGGAACTGCCGCAAATGCGGTGCCAAGCATCAGGCCCGCCGTCGATGCCAATGCAAGCAACCACCTTGCGTTACGGCTCCTGAGCTTTCGCATCACAATTGGATCCGCATCGGAATGCCACTCAACGCCCCTTTGGTCGGTCGTGTTTCGCATCGCCGGCAATCAACCTCCCAGGCCGGGCGCACGGTCGACTATCAACGCGGCAAACAAAGCGAACAGATAGAAGATTGAGAACCCGAACATGCGCTTCGCGGCGCGCTCCCCGTCCTCGAACCAAACCGCGATTGCTGCGGCGAGAAACAGCAGTCCGAGTGTCGCCGAGATCGCCAGGTAGATGATTCCGGCAATGCCGAGCCAATAAGGCAGCGTGCCTAGCGGCAGCAGCAAAACCGTGTAGATCAATATCTGTCGCTTGGTCTCGCGCGGTCCGGCGACGACCGGCAACATTGGGATGCCGGCACGGCCATAATCGTCGGCACGGTATAGCGACAAGGACCAAAAGTGTGGCGGCGTCCAGAAGAAGATCAAAGCGAACAAAGCGATGCCCTCCACGCCGACACCGCCAGATACGGCGGCCCATCCGATCATCGGTGGAAACGCACCCGCAGCGCCGCCGATTACAATGTTGTGCGGCGTACGGCGTTTGAGCCAAACGGTGTACACGAACACGTAGAATGCAATCGCCATCGACAGCAAAAGCGCCGCCGGCAGATTGACCGCAAGGCCCATTAGGGCAACCGCCGCAACTGCCAATACGATGCCGAAACCGAGTGCGTTGCCGGGCATCATGCGACCGGCAGGGAGTGGTCGGTTGCGGGTGCGCGTCATGATCGCGTCGATGTCTCGGTCGTACCACATATTGATAGCACCTGCGGCACCCGCACCGATGGCAATGCACGCCACGGTAACCATGGCCAGCAGAGGATGCAAATTGCCGGGCGCAACCAGCACGCCTGCCAGACCGGTAAACACCACCAGCGACATCACACGGGGCTTAAGCAGCGCGAAATAGTCCCGCACTTCCGCGCACGAAGGCGCCACAGGCATCGCGTGCCGCGTATCACGCGTGCTATCTGCCGTGTCGAGCACTAGTTGCGTCACCTGAAACCTCCATGACTGGACCGCACTGCGCGGCTACTTGATCTGCGGCAATTCGTTGAACGTGTGGAACGGCGGCGGCGAACTCACGCTCCACTCAAGTGTTGTTGCGCCTTCGCCCCAATAATTCTCGTCGACGCGACGCCCGGCCTTAAGCGTGTAGAGCATAACAAAGATGAAGAAGACGCTAGACGCGAGCGAGATGAATGTACCTATCGACGATATATAGTTCCAACCGGCATACGCATCAGGATAGTCGATATAACGACGCGGCATGCCGGCAAGGCCGAGAAAATGCTGTGGAAAAAACGCCAGATTCACGCCGATGAAGGTGGTCCAGAAATGCAGTTTACCCGCCCATTCCGGGTATTGCCGACCGCTCATCTTGCCGATCCAATAGTAGATTCCGGCGAAGATCGCAAAGACCGCGCCGACTGACAGCACGTAGTGGAAGTGCGCCACGACGTAGTAGGTGTCGTGCAGCGCGATATCCATGCCACCATTCGAAAGCACGACCCCTGTCACGCCACCGACCGTAAACAGGAAGATGAAGCCAATCGCCCATAGCATCGGTGTGGCGAACCTGATCGAGCCGCCCCACATTGTCGCGATCCAGCTGAATATCTTGATGCCGGTTGGCACAGCGATAACCATCGTCGCAGCGGTGAAATAGGCGCGGGTTTCAACGTTGAGTCCGACGGTATACATGTGGTGCGCCCACACGATGAACCCGACAAAGCCGATCGCGACCATTGCATAGGCCATCCCCAAATAGCCGAATATCGGCTTGCGCGCGAAGGTCGAAACGACGTGGCTGATAACGCCGAAGGCCGGCAGGATCATGATGTAGACTTCAGGGTGACCGAAGAACCAGAACAGGTGCTGGAACAACAGCGGGTCGCCTCCGCCTTCAGCGACGAAGAAGCTGGTGCCGAAGTTGCGGTCGGTCAACAGCATGGTGATCGCGCCGCCCAGGACCGGGATCGCAAGCAACAGAAGGAACGCCGTCACCAAGATCGCCCAGGCAAAAAGCGGCATGCGATGCATCGTCATGCCCGGCGCGCGCATGTTGAAGATCGTCGTTATAAAGTTGATGGCGCCCAGGATCGAAGACGCACCAGCCAGATGCAGGCTGAAGATCGCCATGTCAACTGCCGCACTGGGGTGACCGACAATCCCCGCTAGGGGTGGGTAGACCGTCCAGCCGGTACCTGCACCACCGCCGATCACCGCCGAACCGACCAGCAACAAGAGCGACGGCACCAGCAACCAGAAACTGATGTTGTTCATGCGTGGAAATGCCATGTCCGGCGTGCCGATCATCAGCGGCACAAACCAGTTGCCGAAGCCACCGATAAGGGCCGGCATGACCATGAAGAACACCATGATCAGACCGTGCGCGGTGATATAAACGTTCCAGATATGACCATCGGGCGTACCGTCCGCCAGCGTCATATACTGGACGCCTGGTTCCATGAGTTCGAGCCGCATGTAGCCCGAGAACGCACTACCAACGATACCGCCGACCACGGCAAACACCAGGTACATCGTGCCAATGTCGCGGTGGTTGGTCGAAAAGAGGTAGCGGCGCCAGCCGGTGGGAGCGTGCTCGTCGTGCTCGTGGGCCGCCGCCTCGTATTGAGCCATGATCGAACCTTCCGGTCGGCTGTCGTTGGTTACCGGGCGAGCGCGCGTTGCGCGAGCGCCAGCGACGTGTCCGGCGTTCCAACGCGCGCGAACTTCGTTTGAGCCTCTTTGACCCAAGCTTCGAAACGCTCTTGGCTAACCACCTCCACCGTAATCGGCATGTAGGAATGGTTGATGCCGCAAAGTTCCGAGCAGAACCCGTAATAGACGCCCTCCTTGTCCACCCGGACCCAGGTTTCGTTGAGCCTGCCCGGAACGGCATCCAATTTCACGCCAAATGCCGGTACCGCCCAGCTATGTAGTACGTCGCTTGCGGTAAACAGTAGCCGCACGTTCTTCCCGACCGGCAGGACAACGCGGTTATCGGTCTCCATCAAGCGCCTCTGATCACCCTTCAGGTCCTTGGTCTGAATCATGTTGGCATCAAAGGTGAAATTTCCGTGGTCCGGATATTCGTAGGACCAATACCACTGACGCCCAATCGCCTTCAGCGTCAGGTCCGCATCCTCGAGTTGATCGGTAAAGAACAACAGTTTGAATGAGGGGATTGCAATGATGACGAGAATTATTATGGGAACGGTTGTCCACACAACTTCGAGCAGCGTGTTGTGGGTCGTCTGCGATGGTGTCGGGTTGCGTTTCTCCGAAAAGCGCCAAATTACGAATAGCAACAGCCCGATTACAACGACCACGATTGCACTGGTAATGACCAGCAAGAGGTCGTGAAACTTGTCAATCTCCCGCATGCTTGGAGAGACCGCCGCCTGAAAACCGAGCTGCCATGGCACCGGCTCAGCGGCGCGCGCCGGCAACCACAAGACTGTCAACCAACTAGCTGACAGCACAGCACACACAATCCTAAAGGGCATGCTCCCCTTCCCCTTGTTCAACGCACCCGAAGCGACAATCACGTCCCGAGTTAACTGCTCCGCCGACCGGATATCGGCCGCTGGCCCGGGGTCTCTACCCTATATCCAAGCCAGTCGAAATACGTTTCTTGGCCGCTTCGGCGCTACTTAATAGCACCTTCGATGAATCAGCGCCACAGAAGTGGAGAGTAGACCGCGCCAGCCACTGGAACCGCCAATCAGAGGCCAATGAGCTGGCGTCTCTGGCGAACGCATCGGAGGCTTACTTCGCAAGCGCCGTCGCCGCTGTACGATGTCGCCGGTTCGGCTCGGCATTACAGCAAGCTGCGATGCGTATGTGACTTTCCGCAACCGAGTCCCATATTTGATTGGTACTTATATTAGGCAGTTACTAGACTGGCGTTACGCTCGCGCAACTGGCTGAGCGGCGACGCGTTCTTTTTGATGCCGCGGTTGGGAGGCATCCACGCCCTGGGAAATTACAGGACAGAGCATCACGATGGCCGACCTGCGTACTACCGACCAACTCTTCTTTGAGCGTGCCGGACTCGATCGCGGGCGCACCGAGACGATTGTCAACGACGCGCTGGATGGCGCGGATGATGGCGAACTTTTTCTCGAATACAGGCAGTCGGAGAGCGTGGCCTTTGACGACGGTCGCATCCGCAGCGCCAGCTTCGACACCGCTCAGGGATTCGGTCTACGCGCCATTTCCGGCGAAGCGACCGGATACGCGCACGCTGCCGAGTTGAGCGAAGCGGCTCTGCGACGTGCAGCGGAGACCGTCAAATCGGTCCGCACCGGCCATAGCGGTACCTTGGCGCAGGAGCCAGTCGGCACCAACCGCAGCCTCTACACGGAAGACAATCCGCTAGGACAAACCGATTTCGAGGCCAAGGTCGCGTTGCTGGCAGAGATCGACGACTATGCGAGATCCAAGGACGAACGCGTTCAACAAGTCATGGCGTCGATTTCCGGCGAATGGCAGGCGGTACAGATCATCCGCGCCGACGGCTATCGCGTCGCCGACATACGCCCGCTGGTTCGGCTCAACGTTTCGGTCGTTGCGGCGCAAGGCGAGCGCATGGAGAGTGGTAGTTACGGCACCGGCGGACGAACCGATTACGCCTCATTCCTGGAACCTAAGAACTGGCGTGAGTACGTCGACAAGGCCCTGCAGCAGGCCGTCGTGAACTTGGAGTCAGTACCAGCGCCCGCCGGCGAAATGCAGGTCGTACTTGGTGCAGGTTGGCCTGGAATCCTATTGCACGAGGCGATTGGCCATGGCCTCGAGGGCGATTTCAACCGCAAGAAAACCTCGGCGTTCGCCAGCCTGATGGACAAGCGGGTTGCCGCGCCAGGAGTTACGGTGATCGACGACGGTACGATCGACGATCGGCGCGGTTCGCTGACCGTCGATGATGAAGGTACGCCGACGAAGAAGACGGTGTTGATCGAAGACGGGATCCTGGTGGGGTATATGCAGGACCGAATGAACGCGCGCTTGATGGGCATGGAGCCGACAGGTAACGGCCGACGCCAATCGTTCGCCCATGCCCCAATGCCACGCATGACAAACACCGTCATGCTGAACGGCGGAGAAGATCCGGCGGAGATCATCGCGTCCGTGTCCGACGGTCTCTATGCGGTCCAGTTCGGCGGCGGCCAGGTCGATATCACCAGCGGCAAGTTCGTATTCACCTGCACCGAGGCCTATCTG